>NZ_CEZBFX010000031.1:0-44767 GCF_982964205.1 Roseofilum sp.
CATTAATTTAGGACTCGGTAGAGCGCAAGGAACCTATCAAGGGATAACTAGAGAAGGGTTGTATTGGTATAATGAGCAAGGAGAGCGTTATTTAACTCCAGAAGAGCAATTGTTATCAGCAAGGCAACAGATAGCACAATTAACCGAAAAACTGAGGGAATTGGGAATCGATCCCAGTAGCTTGGATTCATGACCACTCACTCTTAACTGACATTAACCCATTCCCGATCGCCTATGACTGAAGACAATACGATCCGCATCCGAGGAGCGAGACAGCATAATCTCAAGAATATCGATCTGGAATTACCGCGCGATCGCCTCATTATCTTCACTGGGGTGTCCGGATCGGGGAAATCTTCCCTCGCTTTTGATACCATCTTTGCCGAAGGTCAACGGCGCTATGTGGAGTCCCTGAGTGCCTATGCGCGGCAATTTTTGGGTCAGGTGGATAAACCGGATGTGGACAGTATCGAGGGGTTGAGTCCAGCTATTTCTATCGACCAGAAATCAACCTCCCATAACCCCCGCTCTACGGTGGGGACAGTGACCGAAATTTATGATTATTTGCGCTTGTGGTTGGGTCGTGCGGGAGAACCCCATTGTCCTATTTGCGATCGCTCCATTGCTCCCCAAACCATCGATCAAATGTGCGATCGCATCATGGAGCTTCCCAACCGTACTCGCTTCCAAATTCTCGCTCCTGTGGTGCGCGGTAAAAAAGGAACCCATAAAAAACTGCTCTCTAGTTTAGCCTCCCAAGGATTTGTGCGGGTGCGCATTAATGGCGAAGTCCAAGAATTTTCCGATACTATTGAACTGGAGAAAAACCGCAAACACGATATTGAAATTGTCATCGACCGACTCATCATCAAACCCGGATTAGAAGAGCGATTAACCGACTCCTTAAGTACCGCGCTCCATCACGGGGAAGGGATGGCGATGATTGAAGTTATAGGAGATTCAGAACCCGAAACTATCCTATTTTCGGAAAACTTTGCCTGTCCCGAGCATGGCGCTGTCATGGAAGAATTATCCCCGCGATTATTTTCCTTTAACTCTCCCTATGGCGCTTGTCCCGACTGCCACGGTTTAGGAAGTCACCGCCAGTTTTCCCCAGCGCTGCTGATTCCTGATACAGATGCTCCTTTATTTCGCGCGATCGCACCCTGGTCAGAAAAAGAAAATACCTATTATTTATCCCTACTCGACAGTGTGGCAGAAGCCTATAATTTTGAATTAACCACATCGTGGAAAAATCTGACTTCTGAACAACAAGAGATCGTTCTCCATGGCACAACCGAAGAAATCTATCTCGAACCCCAATCCGACTATCGGCAAACTTCCGGTTATTATGCTCGCTTTAAGGGAGTTCTCCCTATTTTAGAGCGGATTTACCATGAAACCGGCTCAGACTTACAAAAACAGAAGCTCGAACCTTATCTAATTGATAAAATCTGTACATCTTGCCAGGGAAAACGGCTGAAGCCAGAAGCCTTATCCGTCCGCTTAGGACAATATCATATTCACGATTTAACCCAGATTTCCATAGCCGATTGTTTGGATAAAATTAAGCAACTTCATCTATCCGAGCGCCAAGCGAAAATCGGCGAACTCGCTCTCAAAGAAATTCAAGCTAGACTGAAATTTTTAATCGATGTCGGTTTAGACTATCTCACCCTAGACCGTGCTGCCATGACCTTATCTGGAGGAGAAGCGCAACGCATCCGGTTAGCCACCCAAATTGGAGCTGGGTTAACGGGAGTGTTATATGTATTAGATGAACCCAGTATTGGCTTACATCAACGGGACAATTCTCGCCTCCTGCAAACCTTAACCCAATTGCGCGATTTAGGCAACACCTTAATCGTCGTCGAACATGATGAAGAAACGATTCGCAATGCCGATCACTTAGTGGATATTGGCCCCGGTGCAGGGGTTCATGGTGGCGAAATTATCTCTCAAGGAACGCTACAATGCTTACTCAATAATCAGCTATCCTTGACGGGGGCATATTTATCCGGTAAACGAACAATTGAAACGCCAAAACAACGCCGAGAAGGGAACGGGCGATTGCTCCTAATCAAAAATGCCCATAAAAACAATCTCAAGCATATCAATCTAGAAATTCCATTAGGTAAACTTGTCAGCATTACCGGAGTCTCTGGTTCCGGGAAATCCACCTTAATTAATGAACTGCTTTATCCCGCACTCCAACATCATTTAAACCGGAATATTGCCTTTCCCCAAGAATTAGACAAAATCACTGGGTTAGATGCCATTGACAAAGTGATTGTCATCGATCAATCTCCCATTGGTAGAACCCCAAGATCCAATCCTGCCACTTATACCGGTGTTTTTGATTCCATTCGTGCTATTTTTGCTGAAACCATTGAAGCCAAAGCCAGAGGATATAAACCCGGACGTTTTTCTTTTAATGTTAAAGGTGGACGCTGTGAAGCCTGCGGAGGACAAGGGGTAAATGTGATTGAAATGAACTTTTTACCCGATGTTTATGTGCAATGTGAAGTGTGCAAAGGAGCCAGATATAACCGAGAAACTCTGCAAGTGAAATATAAAGGGTATTCCATTGCAGATGTTTTAAACATGACCGTTTCTGAAGCCTTAGAAGTCTTTCAAAATATCCCCAAAGCCGTTAACCGCTTGCAAACCTTAGTCGATGTCGGATTAGGATATATTCATCTCGGACAACCGGCTCCCACCCTCTCTGGAGGAGAAGCTCAACGGGTGAAATTAGCCACAGAATTATCCCGCAGAGCCACAGGAAAAACCCTCTATTTAATTGATGAACCCACCACCGGACTCTCATTTTATGATGTCCATCAACTGCTGAATGTTTTACAGCGCTTAGTGGATAAAGGTAATTCTATTATTGTGATTGAGCATAATTTAGATGTGATTCGTTGCTCTGATTGGATTATTGACTTAGGCCCAGAAGGAGGGGATAAAGGAGGGGAAGTCGTGGTAACGGGAACTCCAGAAGAGGTCACACAATGTTCTCTGTCCTATACAGGGTTTTATTTGCGAGACGTTCTAGGCTAGAACTCGTAAAGTGAGCCATTCCATATTGAGATTTTAATTGATTTAATAGCGGGGAACGGAAGGATCAACTAAATAAGAATAGGCATCAATACCACCAGATAGGTTTTTAAGATCGGTAAATCCCTGATTTATGAGCCATTGGCACATTTGTTGGGATCGCATCCCATGATGGCACATCACCACCGTTGGCTTATCTTTGTCAAATCGGGCATGAATTGCTTCTGACCATTCCCGAAACTGACTTAAAGATAGCACTTCAAATCCTTCAATCTGAGCCAGATCGACTTCCTGTGGTTCGCGCACATCAATAAATTGCCAGTTGGCTCGCTCTTCGTCGCTCAAGTTCGCTAATTTTTCCACACTAAATTCTTCAATCATCATAGGTTGGTATTCCTAAAACTGACTTAACTATTCTCGTGGGAAGATTCCCGAATTTGCCGTCGAGTTGGAGAACGTTCATCTCCAATGATATCAGAAAATAAAGCAATCCGCTCAGACATCTGTTGTTGCACATTTTTGGCTTCTTCTTCTGATTCAAAGGGCGAAGATGACCGAGAAAAAGACGGGGAACGCTGCGTTTGAGCTGCCTCTTTTTCTGCTTGCCATTGTTTAAGACGTTGCTGAGAAACCTGCTGATGGTTTTTCATATACTGAGACCAGAATCCAGTATTTAGTTCATCCATCGTGCGTACAATTGACCAAAACTCCATTAACATTAAGTTATGGAGCATTTGATCGTTACGTTTCAAAACCCGGATGGATTCAGTAATTTGTCGGTAAAAATCCCGTTGGGAGTCTGAAGACTCATTCTCTCGACTCAATCTCATTACCCACCTTATTCCCTGATACTTGGGATTATCATAGATCAGAATTCGATCGCCGTGCAGTGGGAAGTTTGCAAGAATATGGCAAGATAGGGAAAATGCTGGTGAACTCGACACGCTCGATCCCTCTATGCTTATTCCCTTAAATCGCAGCCGGTTTGAACAACTGATTCCTCTTATCGGGACAGGCAATCAATACAAATACTGCTGGGGTAAGTTTCCTGACCTCCTCAGACGCTTACTCGCCTCAGTTTTGGGCGCTCTGGTGATCTTCTTTGGCCGGCTCTCAGCTTTGGGAGATAGTTTTGAGTTACTCTTATTTTTGATTGGGATTACGATCGGAACCTATTGGTTATGGGGGCCGATTTTCTGGGCTAGTCGCCGCAATGCTACATACCGAAGATTTCCCTATAGCGGATTCTGGCGCGGTCAAGTCTTAGATGTGTTTGTGACTGATGAATTAATTAATACAGAAGAAACGGTAAATAATCGTGGAGATTTAGTGATTGTCGAAAACCGGGAACGGCGTTTAAATCTGGATTTAGTTGATGAAACTGGCTTTGAAACCCGTTTTCAAGTGCCTATCCGTCGCCAATACCGAGCTATTGATGTGGGTATGATTGCGGAAATGGTGGTGATGTCTAATCAACGGGATTTAAGCCGGATTAATCGCATATCTGATGTTTATATTCCTCAGCTTAACTTGTGGGTGAGTGACTATCCCTATCTACGCCGTGATGTGTTTTTAGATGTGAGCAAAACCCTACGCCGGCAGTCTATGCGCTCGGAAACTCGCCCGATGCGCCGTCGGCCTATTCCTCAACAGCGCAATGATGAGTACGATCTTTAGTCTGGGCTTTTGAGCTGTTGAGAGCGCAAGGTTTGTAAATCTCGAACTTGTTCGGTTACATGGATTAAAATCTGATTTAAGCTGGTTAGGGAGTCTAACTCTTTTCCGGAAAACTGAGTATCTCCATGGGCTTGATCGCGGATCTCATTTAATTTCTTCTGTAATTGTTGGGCGATGGTTAATGCGTCTCTGCCCATGGTGGTTAATTGCTGTCGTTGGTGAAACTTTAAAGCGGCTCCCCGCAAGACTTGTAGTGTTGCTTCTTCCCCTTGTTTTCCTGGCATTACCCGCAAACGCAATAATAATCGTTCTTCCTGATAGTAGCGTTCGAGTTCTACTTCTTTCACTGTTTTGACGGGAATTAGGGGTAAGCGACTGAGTAATTTGAGTTCATGAATTACCCCCTGAAACAGTTCTAAGGGTAGGTTGTCTAAAACAGATTGTATGATGCCGTTTAAGCTCCATAAGACTCGCCCATGGTGAGGATGACGTTCAAAAAATAATCGTCCAATACCACCGACTAAAACTCGACTGAGTAATTCTTGCCATAAAACAGAGGGAGGAAGCGTTGCCAGCACGTCAACAGGACTGCATAAATACTGGGCTTGGATTTTTAACTCGGGTAACCCTTGCGTGGGGTTGGGTTGATCGACTGGAGGAGAAGGTTTGGGGGTAGGGTTAGACTCAGGAGTTGCTCCTTTGACTAAGGCGATCGCATCTTCGGTATCTAAAACTAAGGTGGGTCGGTTTTGCCAATGCTCGGATTCTGAGGTACTCTTAGACGCTGAAGTGGGCTTTGAAGAAGGCTCAGGTAAGGCAGGAGGGGATTGTTGTTGAGTACTGATATGATTGAGATAGGCTTTAAGGATAGATTGGTGTAAGTCTGAGGAAATCTTTTGAGTGACAATGGAACATCGAAGGTACGATAGGATTTGACGGCAATACGTGAGAGCGCTATTGTCTTCTGGATCGACCATTCCTAATCTGACTAAACTTCCTTCTACGACTAGAGGTAAGACTTGATGATAAAGGCAGGCTTCAAAGGAGAGAACCCGATCGATCAAAGGAAAGAGGCGATCGGTATCAATATTAAGAGTAGAAATTGAAGAAGAATGATTAAAGGCAGGAGGGGGTAAGCTCATGATCGGTGCTGGCAATAATGAGGATGGGTGTTCGCGGTAGATGTTACAACTTGGAATATTTCCTTCATCCAAGAACTTCGACAAAAGCAAATTCAGAAGAACGAAAGTACACTTAGGTATATACTTAAGTAGCCAGTTACACCCTGATCAGAGGATTTGAGTTTTGCACAAAAAGTGTTTAGAGATTCCGCAGAGATTGAGCGGCTAAATATAGCTTACTCCATTCTGCAATGACTTGACTGGTTTTCCAGTTTAAGATTTCAGCAATTTCATGGGGTAGAGTTCTGGCTCTGAGCAGTTCGAGTAACTGTTTTTGGGTGGGGGTAAGGCTGTCTAGATAGGTTTGCCATTGGCTTGGGGTTAAGCCTAAGCTGTGGTCTTGAAGGGAGATATCTAACCAATGACTGACTAATTCTGGGTTCTGTTTGATGGCAAAGATGCGAATAGCATGATAGCTTACTTTCTCTCGTAGGCGATAAACTTGTTTTACAGATAGATCGAGTAGGGGCGCAATTTCTTCTTGGGTGCGTCCTTGAAGATAGAATTTTAGCCAATTGGCGGCTTTTTCCCCTAGAGCTTGGTGTAGGTAGGCTTGAAATTCTTTGGCGACGGCTCTTTGATAGCGTTGTTGTTGCAGATAAGTTTGAGTGTCTTGATATTCGACGATCGCCTGGCGATCTAAGAGACTGATTGGATCGTCGCTCTCTTCTGAGCTGAGTTCTTCGGAAATGAGTCGCACTAAGTTACCGGTGGGAATATTTGTCATTCCTCCGCGCTGGCTACGCCGCAGATAGTTGAGAAACCGATAGAGAAGCAGGGGTTGATTGCGAATGGGGCGCAGGCAGTATTCTTCTAAGGTGGCTAAAATGAGGGTATTTTGTAACCATCGCTGGGGGATAATTTGTTGGATTAAACCCATTTGTTGTTTGAGATAGCGATCGCTCTGTAATAATTCTTGAATGACTTCTTGCAGCACATCCACTACACTGCGTTGGCGATCGCGACTTAAGGCTACCCAGGTGCGAATTTTATTGCGAATCAAAAATAAGCTCGCTAACCGCTTCATCAGTTTTCTGTAAGCGACTTCTGGCGCTACGCCTAAGTACCGGTCTCGTAAAATTCGATAACGGTAGTCCATGGCTGCTACAGCAATCTCCCAATCTTCCGGATTGAGATCGAGCAAGCGATCGGGATTTTCCCCGATTAACCAGTCAATAATACTCTGATGCACCTCCTGAGAATACTCAGAACATTCAATTTTGAGGCGCGATCGCCAATCATCGGTTAATTGTTTCAGAACGCTCATCAGACTCACCGCTTAGAGACGCTTTTGCAAAAAGAGACGCTTCGGTTTCCCCAACAGAAAGTTACTCCAACTGAGTTCTACCTGTTGCAGACGATAGCCCACCTTATAGTAGAGACACCGTGCGGGATGGTTATTCTCTAAAACATGGAGATAAATTTCTTCACATCCCCATTTCAACGCCGTTTTTTCACAATGGTCTAGCAGTTCTTGAGCCAACCCTTGATGACGGTCTTCTGGTTTAACCGCTAAATTAGAAATATAAGGATATTGGGCAAACTGATTCCAGTCTGACCAAGACCGTAAAGAGACTTCTACCATTCCCGCTAACCTCTCTTGTCTAGTGACTCCCCCATTACCTGAGTGTTTTTGGGACACTGCCACCCAACAACTATAGTAGGGAGAAGCGTTGCACCATCGTTGTTTTAGGTCTTCATAGATTCCCCAACGAATCAGGAGACTTAACCAACGAAACCACACTTTCCACCCTTGGAACGTGTGGAAACACTCGGCTAAAAGGTCACTGAGACCTTTGAGATCTTGGACTTGAGCCATACGGATGGCATAGCGCTCATGCATTCAGAATAGGGAATGGGGGATAGGGAATAGGGAATAGGAAAAATCCTATGTTTCCGATCTCTGGATTAGGGATAGGTCTCGATCAAAGGCGATCGCCTGCATATGACAACGCAGGGGTAGACTAGAGTCTTGGAGTTGTTCTTCCAGGGTTTGGAAAACTGGACGACCGGGCAACCCTAAAGGAAGACTACCATAATAGGGTAGGAGTAATCCGATCGCCATTACCCAAAATAGGGGGGTAAACTCTAGGGGAGTGTGAGATCCTATTTTAGAAAGTTTGTAAGGGTTCAGGGGTTGGTGAAAAGTTAGGGGAAAAGGATTCATCAGAAGCTCCTGAATTTTGATCGTTTAAGTAGATGGTGCGGATATCAGTGGGTAAAGCTGCTTCTAGGGCAGCGAGTCCTTGTTGTAATTGGGTTTTCACGCTGAAGGGAGAAATGGATTCTCCTTCAGCTTGTAAATAGGCAGCTATCCGGGTTTCACTCCAGTGGAAGGTCTGAGAGAGTAGAATCATTAACCGCAGAACGGGTTCTAATTGATCCATCGCTTGTTCAACATAGCACCACAGAGGGGGAGAACACTCCTGAAGGTTGTAATAAATAGATTCAACCGGGGGCAACTCCATATTGTTGATACAGAAAGCCGTGAAGTTAATCAGTGCATTTTGTAAGGTTAGAGGCCGATCGCCAGGCTGGGTATTAGCGGAGTGTAAATGGAGTCCTCCTAGTTCATAATAGATATGTCGCCAGGTGCAAGCAAATAGGTAATCAGCTTGTACTGGCGATCGCGCTGAATGGGAAATAAGAGTATAAACGATGGGATTATAGCGACAAAAGATGGCTGTGAAGTATCGCCCTGACTCTGGATGGCGCTGAAATAAGGTGAGCAATTCTTGATCGCTGTAGTGAGTCAGGGACTCAATTAGGGGATGCTGAGTTTCGAGAAACTGGGGCAAATGCATGGCTATGAGGCTTCACGCTTGCAAACAGGGCATAGGGACTTGACCTCCTCACCTGGCTCAAGGCACGGTGATTCCTAAACCTCACGATTTAGGTTTCTGCTTCTCCCACATCTGCGTACACGACTAACTCTTGTTAGTTATGTTCCCGTCTTACGTCATGTCCACAGACTTTCGACCCAATGAGAGAGTCCCGATTCCGCAGAGCAATGCGGTACGGAATTTTAAAAGATACATGTACTTGTTGCTTAGAGCTTTTACCCAACCAAGCGTTCCTGGTCAGAACCCCATAACCCTAGTTTTCAAGATGTTAATATCGAATGCTTGGTTTTTGCTTTTCGATATCCTTCTACTTTAGCAAAAAGAAGTCAAGCCGTACTCTAGTTTATTGCGGCATACGCAAGAGCGATCGCCAATCGGTTATTATCAAGATTCTGGGCAACCCTAACCCTACATTTAATGAGTTAGTCCAGTTTCGCAACCAATACATAATTAAAGGATAAGGATTTCTATTGCTGATAATGGGCTGGGAATTAGGGAGGACGATCTCCAGAAAATATTCAATCCTTTTTTTACAACTAAACCAGTGGGTCGAAGTACAGGCCTTGGATTATCGATAAGTTATCAAATTATTACTGAACAACATGGTAGAGAATTACACTGCAATTCTAAATTGGGCAAGGGTACAGAGTTTGTGATTGAGATTCCGATACACTAGATCTGTGCCACGTTCCCACTCAACCCATGGATATTACCGCACAACTGAATCAGATTATTCGCGCTATTCAAGGACGACAGCTCCAGGAAGCGGCAAACCTTTGCGGGCAGATATTACAGCAGTATCCGCAAAATGGGCAAGCGTGGCATCTATTAGGGGTAACGTACTATAGCGCAGGGGACACAGAAAAGGCGATCGCCGCTTATGAAAATTCCCTCACAGTTGATCCCAATCAACCGCAAACCCATAATAATCTCGCTACTGCCTTAGCTCAAAGCGATCGCCCCATAGAAGCACTCAAGCATTATCAACAGGCGATCGCCCTTGCGCCCGACTATACCGAAAGTTACTATAATCTCGCCAAAACTTACAAAACCCTGGGGAATCTAGATTTAGCTCTTCAGAATTATCAACAGGCACTGCACCTTAATCCTGACTATACTCAAGCGCGGCAAAATTTGGGCAATCTCTATTTAGAACAGGGAGAATATGACCTAGCTATTGTGGAGTTAAAACAGGTTATTTCCCAAGTTCGAGATCGGGCCAGCATTCACCATAGTCTCGCCTTCTGTTACCATCAAAAAAATGATCGAAAAAAGGCAATTTCCCATTACCAAAAGGCGCTAGAACTTAATCCCCAATATACCTCGATTCATGCCAATCTCTCGTCTCTACTCCATCAGGAAAACCAGATCGAGCAAGCCATTCCCCACTATAAAACTGCCTTAAGCCACGCTCCCAATTCACCCAAACTCCACCACGATCTGGCTGTTGCTCTGGGCGCTCAGAAGCAGTTTGAAGTGGCAACCGATCACTATTATCGATCGCTAGAACTCGAACCTAACTCACCAGAAGCGCATAATAATTTAGGGGTAGCCCTGAGTCAACAGGAAAAATTTGAAGAAGCGATCGCCGAATATCATCGAGCGCTAGAACTTAATCCTCATTATCCAGATGCCTATAATAATCTCGCCGTTGCTCTGGATAAAATAGGCGAATATGATGGGGCGATCGCGGCTTATCAAACCTGTATTTCCCTAAAACCTGACTACGCTGAAGCCCACACCAACCTCGGAATAGCGCTCCTACTCGCTGGGGATTTGAGCAACGGTTGGGCAGAATACGAATGGCGCTATCAATGGCAAACCGCCAGCAATCATAGACCCGTTTATCAACCCCGATGGAATGGAGATCCATTTGTAGGACGAACTTTACTATTGTATTGTGAACAAGGTTTTGGAGACTGCATCCAGTTTTTACGCTATTTACCTCTCGTCCAAGAGCGCGGAGGAAAAACAATCTTGGAATGTCCTCGACTGCTGATGGGTTTGTTTGAAACCTTTATAGAAGAACATGCCTCAGATCCCAAGAAAAAGGTCAGGTTAGTAGCACGGGATCGACCCTTACCCAATTATCATATCTGGGCCCCGTTAATGAGTTTGCCCTATATTTTTGGAACCACTTTAGATACTATTCCTGCATCTATTCCCTATCTTCGCGCTCCAGTTAGGGCAGATTCAGAAAATTTATCGTCTTACCCAGAGATAGATCGACTCGTTCCTACCGTGGATAAGGCTATCCGAAAATCAGATCATTTCAAGGTAGGGTTAGCCTGGGGAGGAAATCCCAATCATGGTAACGATCGCCAACGCTCCTGTCAATTCACCGATCTTCTGCCCTGGTTAGACATAGAAGGAATTGACTTTTACAGCTTGCAAAAAGGCGATCGCGCCCAAGAACTTGCAGGAGTAGAAAACATAACCAATCTTGACCCCATTATCCAAAACTTTGCCGATACCGCCACCCTAATTGACGAACTCGACTTAATCATTACTGTGGATACCTCCCTGGTGCATCTCGCGGGAGCCATGGGCAAACCCACATGGTTATTACTCTCCTTCGTCCCCGACTGGCGCTGGATGCTCGATCGCGAAGATAGCCCCTGGTATCCCACCGTCCGCCTCTTTCGGCAACCTGCACGCGGAGACTGGCATTCTGTAATTACTGCGGTTAAAACCCAATTAGTTACCTGTAGGGAGAGGTTCACCCAGGATGTACAAGAGTCGCCCAAATCTCAATTAACCCGCCCCACTACCACCCAGGACACAGAATTAATTGCCTCCAGCGTCAGTGCAGGGGCGGGTTCACCAAACGACTTATCTAACCCAGATCTGCGTGAACCCGCGCCTACCGGCGATCGCAACATCCCCCGAAGCGGAATAGGTATCACTTGGCAACTAGGAAACCATACTGGATGGGGAATATACGGACTCAATTTAGCCCTACAACTGGTGAAAAACCGAGAAACATTCCCTCATTTACTGGTTCCCCCTGGAAATATCCAGAACTTGCACCCCTTGCATCAAGTTCTCTTGCGTCCGGTATTTGAGGAGCAAAAAATCCTTCAGCGCTTCTTAAACCAGTCCTTGGGTAAAGCACTAAAATCTGATTTTCCCATCTTTCATGGTTTAGGTCATGGGTTGGGAAAGTCACCCTTAATGGAGCATGTGTACGGTCATTCTTCAGTAGGGATTGTATTTATTGAAGATACCCACCTGGAGCAACAGGCGATCGCCAACGCCAAAACCTACGATCGCCTAATTGCCGGTTCCAGTTGGAACGCCGAAGTTCTGACCAGTGCTGGAATTTCCCATGTGGAAACTATTTTACAAGGCATCGATCCCACCCTATTTCACCCCGCCGCTAAACTGGGAATTTGGGGTCAAGACCGCTTCGTGATTTTTGCTGGGGGTAAACTCGAATACCGCAAAGGACAAGACCTCATCATTGCCGCCTTCAAAGCCTTTCACCACCGCCATCCAGACGTTTTGCTAGTCACCGCTTGGCATAATGCTTGGCCCAGTTGGATGGTAGGATTAGACACCACTGGGAATGTGGAAGGATTACCTCAAATTAGTCAAGATGGCGTGTTACAAATTATGCCATGGTTGCAGAAAAATGGCATCCCGGCTGAGGCGGCGATCGCCCTCGGTCCCACTCCCAACCACCTCATTCCCCAAATTCTCCGAGAAGCTGACGTAGCTATATTTACCAGTCGTGCAGAAGGAGGAACCAACTTAGCAGCCATGGAATGTTTAGCCTGCGGTATTCCCACCCTTCTTTCTGCAAATACCGGCCATTTAGACTTGCTCAACCGAGGTGCAGGTTACCCCTTAAAAACTCAATATCCCGTAGCTTCTCATCCCCATTTCCAAGGGACAGAAGACTGGGGAAACTCAGATATTGAAGAAATTTTAGAAACCTTAGAATGGGTTTACCACAACCGCACACAAGCCAAAAAACAGGGGAAACAATTTGCCAAGATTATGCAAGCATTGACCTGGGAACAACAAATCCAGAAACTGTTATAGCCCATTGCGCTGTCATGTATATCTAGCCAAAATCAATGAAAATAATTGTATTGAAGTCAATGATATTTGCTTTGAAACCCTTGTACCCAGGCAAGACCCAATAAATAAAAAAATGAAATCACATGAACCTTTTGAATACTCACTCGTATTATATCATACAGAAATCCAGGAATGTTGAATGTTAGTTTAATACCGAAAAAAAGAGGATAAAATATGGTATTTTACCCTCTAAATTTGTGTCAGCTCACTTGAAGCTGACAGGATTTCTTGGTACAATTGAGCGAAGATTTTTAGTTTTTGTAGTCTGTACTAGACCCTTTTACTCCTTTAGCGTTCGGGAAGCGATTCCGTTATTCCACAATAGTGCCTACGGCCCATCTAAAACGGCATCTTGGATATCTTGACGACTCAGGGAATATTTAAAAGCTCTTTTAATATTACTGCCATCACTAGCTGCATTTAAGTAACAAACAATTAACTGTTCGGTTTCTAAATAAATTTGTGCGATCCAACTGTCATGTTTTAATCGCCAACAGTGGAGTTCTTCCCTATCTTGTTGACCGCCAAGTTGAGATAACCATTGTTCAATTTGTGGAAGGGGATGGTTGTATAGGGGGGTGTCAGAAGTAGGGAGGGACATAGACAGAGAAAAAGATAAAAAGCGATAAACCTATGGAGATGGAGGTAAGGATAGGGTGGGTGAAATCAATTCAGGATTCACCCAGGCAATCGCGATCGCCAATCCTAAACATAGCATAAACGTCAGTCCCAGAATAAACAGGGCAAACAGTTCCCCCGACGACAGGGGGCGATAATGCTCCGCATCGCTGACGCGATCGCGCGAATCGAGATAAGCGGAAGAACGATAATCCTGTGGGGAATTCCCCGATCGCAAATCCACAGGAGGACGCACCACATAAAACCGAGAATAGCCCATCGTGCGATCGTATATCCTCCGACGCTCCGGATTACTTAACACCGCATACGCTTCATTCAGCTCATGAAAACGCCGCGTTGCCACCTCTGGATCTAAATCCGTCGTATCGGGATGATAGCGCTTGCTCAACTCCCAATACGCACGCCGAATTTCCAACGCAGAAGCCAAAGGATGAACCCCTAATCGAGTATAGTGAGTCGATAAAACCGTTTTTTGACGTTGATCGGAAGAACTAGAAGAAGAATGATTCACGGATGAGCGTTTAGATAATAAAACTGAACAAATTTAAGGGATTTTGAATGAGCTTAAGCAAGGATGGGGTTATTGTATCAGATGCGATCGCCTATGAGTTTACCCTGCCAGATAAGCTGAAGTACCATGATTGAAGCCCTTACAGGAGTATTACCCCAATGACCTCAGTTAAACTCTCTATTGGTAATTATGCCCCCGTTTTCATACTGCCTTGTCAAATGGGGGGCAAATTTGACAGCCGTCACGCCCAGGGTGCTGCCATGCTCTGGCTATTCTTTCCAGAGATTACCAGCCCAGAGTCTCAAAAACTCCTGTTAGATCTGCAAGCTCTACAGGAACAATTCAAACCCTGGGATCTCACTGTCATTGGCATCAGTACAGATCCCCTAGAATCGCTGATGGAATTTACCCAAACCCATCAATTTCCCTTTTTCCTGATTTCTGACCAAGCAGCGGAAATGATTCAGGGGTTAAACTTAGTGAAGCCTGATTTACCTCCTGGACAAATCCAATCGAAATTTTGCTCTCTTTTAATTCATCCCAATTGTAAAATCCTCAAAATTCATGAGGCGTTTGATCCTTCTACCCACGCCACCCAACTCTTAGAAGACTTAAAACAGCTTCTCGCCCCACAAGAACCTCAGCATCTCACACAAATTGCCCCAGTCTTGTTAATTTCTAATGTCTTACCCCCTGAATTTTGTCAAGAATTAATTGAAGTGTGGCGAACCCAAGGTCATGGAGATTCAGGATTCATGGTGCAACAGAATGGAAAAACCGTAGGTGAGTATGATTATACCCATAAAATCCGTAAAGATCACTTTGTTAGCGATCCAGATTTAATCAATCGCCTACGCTACTTTATGATTCACCGAATTCGTCCAGAAATCCTTAAGGCCTATCATTTCGATTTCACCCGCTTTGAAGATTTTCGTATTGCTTGTTATGAATCGAGTCGGGGGGGATTTTTCCGCAGACATCGGGATAACACGACTGCCGCAACTGCCCATCGTCGATTTGCCATGACTTTAAACTTAAATACTGAAGAGTATGAAGGTGGATATTTGCGCTTTCCAGAATATGGGCCACATTTGTATCGCCCAGAAACGGGTAGTGCAGTAATTTTTTCCTGTAGTTTACTCCATGAAGCAACGGATGTGACGGATGGAGATCGCTTTGCCCTACTTTCGTTCTTCTATGGTGAAAAAGAAGCCCAATTACGGGAAGAAATGATGCAGAAGTCAGCCGCAATTTCCTCTTAACTTTCTTAGGTCACTGACCGAGATTTTTAAGATTTAGTCTAATTTGCTTTTTTGAATATGATGCTCAAACTCAAACTCTGGGAAACTCAACTGCTCAAAGTCATTATAATTCGGGCTATTCAAGTCTATCGGCGGGGAATTTCGCCCCTATTTCCTCCCAGTTGTCGATTTTATCCCTCTTGTTCTGAGTATGCTTTGACGGCTGTGGAACGGTTTGGGGCAATGCGGGGTTTACAATTGGCAGGAGCGCGGGTTTTAAAGTGTAATCCGTTTTATCCCGGAGGTTACGATCCGGTTCCAGAAGCACCAAAAGTGAGCGATTAGGAGTTGTGTCTCTATGGTATTAAAACCTTATCAACAGATTCGGATTGAAGATCATCAAGAACCTCTAGTACCGATTCCTTTGGAGTCCTTTGCGGTGGCTACTCCCCATCCTTATGAGAAGTTGGGCGCACCCTATGGGGATAAATCTCCCTATTGGTTACGCAAAACAGTTAGCGATCGCCTCTGGATGGCTCAAAAGCAACTACAAACTCATCATCCAGGTTGGAAAATTGAGATTTTTGATGCCTACCGACCGATCGCCGTTCAAGAATTTATGGTTGAATATAGCTTCATCCAACTAGCTAAAAACCAAGGCTTCAATCCGGAAACCCTCACCCCAGAGCAACGGCAAATCCTTCTAGAGGAAGTGTATCAATTTTGGGCAGCTCCATCGCTCGATTCAGCAACCCCTCCACCCCATAGTACGGGGGCAGCCGTAGATGTTACTCTGGTGGATCAAACCGGAATCGAGCTGAACATGGGATCGCCTATTGATGAAATTTCTCCTCGTTCCTTTCCCGATTGTTATGCCCAAGGGAAAACTCCGGATGAGCAGAGTTATCATAAACACCGTCAACTCCTGAATCGAATTATGGAGTTTGCTGGGTTTAAGCGTCATCCCCGTGAATGGTGGCATTTTTCCCATGGCGATCAATTGTGGGTATGGCTTAAAGTTCAGGAAGGTAGTTGGCATCAGCAGGAGGCGATCGCCCACTATGGAAAAGTACTCTAGTAGGGAGTCGGCAGCAGGGAACAATAGAGTCAGATGTATGCTCAGAGTGTTCTATTTCGCTACAATAAGAGAGAATATGGGAGGCCTCAGATGTTAGAGATAATTGCGATCGTCATCTTTTCCGTTGCCACCTTTGCACTAGCCTATCTTCTAGGGTTAATTGGTATGGCCTTAACTGCTCTTTTTTTCATCCTTGAAGATATCCCTGGATGGGTGTGGACAGCCGTTTTATTAGCATTGACTGTAGCCACGTATCGCGGCTTAAAATACTAAACATAGCGCTCCAGGCTAGGCAATAGGCTTGCTTTGCAAAAGCTTGTATTACTTAGGGATTCATTTTTAATGGTTTGGGAAACAATTACTAATCGGAATATCTGGGTAAGCCTGGGTTTCTTCAATCTCTAGACTTAGATCCCGTTCATCCATTGATAAATCATAGCGAATTTTTACCACTGCTTTTAACTCTAAATTCTCTACATTCACATTATCCCCTAAGGCTTGCAGTCGCAGGGCTTCTAATAGAATTGTTTCAGACATTGGGGGCAAACTTCCATTCTGATTATTAATTAATCTTGCTCCAGTATTCGTATACAAAGGAACCCAACGATTTTCCTGCAAAGCATAGATCTGATAAACGGCATTCGCATATCGAGTCAGAGGTTTATTGACAACCTTAAGTTGAATCAGTAAGCCGCCTTGTCTAGCCGAAGTTAAGCGTGATAAACTTAGTTGAGTTGTCCAATCTTGCTGGGTTTGAACTGGAGAATAAGTCGCCACAAAATTAGAGGGACAACGGAAAGACTTATCGACGATCAGTTGGGCGAGGTAGGGTGGGAAGAGTTGATCTGGATATAAGGTTTCAAAGGTTTGTTGAATCTCAATCAGATTCGGTAAAGGCGTGGAGAAATCTTTCATTAATTCTCCTAAAAGAATCTCTTCATAGGTGGTATGGGAAAGAGGTTGAACGGGATTAAAACGACCATCAGCCTCAATGATAATTTCTTGCCCTTCCTGCACAGAAACTGCTGCTAAATTTGGTAACTTAGGATTGCTTAATTCAATTTCTCCTTCTAAAACGGCATAATGGGTTTTATTCTCTTCTAGTCTCTCGAGTAAATAGGTTGCATCCCTGACTCTCGACTGAACACTGGAGGTACATCCACTACTGCCTCCATTAACCAACACCCGTCCCTGTTGGAGTTGAAAGCATTGGCTCCCCAGGACAAGAGCTGAATGGGTTCCCAAGCGGGCGATCGCCCCCGTGTTCAATTTCAGTTCGACTCTCGCTCCTGTCGTTTGAATCCGTTCCCCTAACTTCGCTTTCTCGTTTCTCCCCACCAGACGACGATTAATCAACACCTGTTGACCAACAATTTCGGCGATCGTTGCTTCCGTAATCCGAGCACTTTGGGCAATACTGGGAGATAAGGAAGGTTGGGAAATAATGGCTAAACTCACAGTTGCCAAAAATACCCAGATCCACCGAGATAAGCGCCCAGATTTTCTCAGTTGTCTAACCAACGCAAAAAGTTTACCGATCATATATTTGGGTTAATTGACATCTTGAACATCCTGGGTAATATCAAATCCTTAAATTTTTGCATCAATTTACCCGGGATAGGCAATTGGCTGAGAGCCAATTTTTAAATGCATGTTCATAGGGAAATGATATAACAGCTTAAGACAGACGATCAACCCTCACCAAAGTTCCCCAAATACTTATCGATCAATAGCCCTAACTTTTTGCGTGTTGCTTCTGGCATAGCTCCGGGTTGAGTGACAATGGCATATTTTAAGGCAGAATGGGCATCAGAAACGAAAGGATTCTCATGGAGCCTGCGTACGGTTTCTTGAATCACTTTTTGGGCATTTTCCGCGTTATGATGTAAATTATCCAAAATCATTTCAACGGTTACATGATCGCGATCTGGATGCCAACAATCATAATCAGTGACTAAATTCAGACTAGCATAGGCAATTTCTGCTTCTCTCGCCAGTTTTGCCTCTGGAATGTTGGTCATGCCAATGACTGTTGCGCCCCAACTGCGATAGAGTTCAGATTCGGCTTGAGTGGAAAAAGCCGGCCCTTCCATGCACAGATATGTACCCTTTTCATGTAGGGTAATTTCCGGTAAGTCTAAACTTTCAATTGCTTCTTCTAGAACTTGACTCAATTGGTGGCAAACGGGATGGCCAAAGGCTATGTGAGCAACAATTCCATCACCGAAGAAGGTTGAGGTTCGATGTTTTGTACGGTCAATAAATTGGTGCGAAATTACTAAATCACGGGGTTTTATTTCTGCTTTCAGAGAGCCAACGGCTGAGGCAGAAATGAGATATTCAATTCCTAATTTTTTCATCGCATAAATATTGGCTCGAAAAGGGACTTCTGAGGGCATCAAATGATGACCTCGACCATGACGGGAGAGAAACACGACCTGAGCGCCTGAAAGCTGACCAACAATCAGAGCATCTGATGGAGCACCAAAAGGAGTTTCGATTTCGATTTCTTGCACATTTTGCAGGGCTTCCATCTGATAGAGTCCACTGCCACCAATAATGCCAATTTTAGCGCGAATTTCTGTTGAGTGAGTCATAGAAAAGAAGAGTCAAAAAAAGGACTTCTGACCTACCTTATCATCAAACTTGGATCATTTATAGTGCTTTGCGCTAGACAATCGCCAATAGAGGAGGAGCGCATTTTATGTTACTCTGTAGTTCAAGTTATGATAAGCGTTCGCCAAGCGCGAAATGGAGTTTTATCGCTGTGACCCTCAATCCTCCTGATACCCTAAAACAAAAACCACAAACTGCCCCCAAAGCCGGTCAACCTGCGACTCGGATTTTTGTATCTACGTTCATCACCATTTTCTTAGCCGAGATTGGGGATAAAACTCAAGTTACAACCCTGCTGATGACCGCAGAATCCCATGCTCCTTGGATTGTTTTCCTGGGTGCGGGTAGTGCTTTAGTTTTAACCAGTTTTCTAGGGGTTTGGTTAGGTCAATGGTTAGCCTCCCATCTAACTCCCCGTCTGCTCGATACCTTGGCTGGAGGGGTTTTGTTGGTTATTTCCGTGGCTTTGTTGTGGGATATGTTACAGATTTAAAGGGAGAGGCAAAGATTAATAAAAAGAAGGAAGGTAATTGCCGAAATTGACAAGTCAGTCCCTAGTTTGTATTATAATGTAGTATAACAAGAGCCTCCTCCATGTGAAGATTCATGACTCCAAAACGTTTAATTAAGATTGGTAAATATCTGAGTAAACATCTGCGTCATCAACCTGAACGGATTGGATTAACCCTAGAATCGGGAGGCTGGGTAGAGGTTAATCAACTGCTAAAAGCTTGTCAAACCAACCAATTTCCCGTTTCTTTTCTAGAGTTAGAGGAAGTAGTCAAAACGAATGATAAAAAACGATTTTCTTTTAACGAAACCCAGACCAAAATTCGCGCTAATCAAGGTCATAGCTATCCCATTGACTTACAACTAGAGCCGATAGAACCGCCCGAAATCCTCTACCATGGCACCTACCAAAAAGCCATTCCATCGATTCTCAAACAAGGACTACTCAAACAGTCCAGGCATCACGTTCATCTGTCCTCAGAGATAGCAACCGCGATCCAAGTTGGTCAACGGCGAGGTAAACCCATTGTCTTAGAAATTGCAGCCCAAACCCTGCACGATCAAGGCTATTGCTTTTACCAGTCGGAGAATGGGGTGTGGTTAGTAGACAGTGTACCACCAGAGTATCTCAAAATTATCCCCAACCCCAAGAAAGAGAAGCCGAAGCTGATAACCGTGTAACGGTTGATTCTTGAGAAAACGCCTTTTTTACTCGTAAACTATGGACTCTTTTTATTTCGATTATCCTCAAAGCTCTCCGAACTATAACAACCAAGCTCAAAGTCGAGGCTTATTAAGCAGTGGCTGGCGACCCTTAAATCGTCAATTTGATTGGGAGCATTTTTCCTATTTGCTGGCCAATGACTTTTGGGAACTCAACAACAAAACCATGGGCGCTATCAGTGACCTGGCTGATGCTCTAGGTCGCAACCAATATGCTTGGTGGGCTAATGTTTTTAACCTCTTTTCTGAAAACACGCGCTATAACCTAGAAGAATATTGGGACTATATTACCCCCCAACCCCCGTTTCCCGACTATCGCTATAAAGACGTACTCATGACGGAAACCCCTGTAGTACAATCGGTAAGTCGCGATCGCATTCCCATTGATTTTGTCCTCAACCGTCTACAAGAAATCACAGTCTTCAAAATCCTTGCCGTCCTCGACCAACCCAACGTAATTACACAATACTATCTCGATCGCTATTTCTACTATCCCATCAATCGCTTTAGCCAAAAAACCGGCATCAACTCCTCCTCTAGCCAATCCTCCAAAGACTTTTGGGAGCGTCTAGAAATCCTAGGAACCGTCTATGCGTGCTGGGAAAACGCCAAAGTATGGCTACAAATCGAAAACCTGGGACGAGGGAAACGGCGCTATACCCTGATTGCCGACAATATTGCCCCCCTTGTCAATAAAGCCACCTATAACCTCGCCGTGATGCTCAGTGGCTATCAAAGTCGAGTCGGACAAGTACAAAGTCACTTTCCTATCCGCACATTTCCCACTGACATTCAAGGATTTACTGACCGCGTACAACAAAGCATCCTCGACCAAAAACAATTGGCTATCCTTGTCCATGGTGAACCCGGAACCGGGAAAACCGCATGGACGCAAGCTGTAGCCAAAGAAATTCTCATGCCCCTAGGATACGTGATTTTCATTCTCGATCATGATGCCGTAGAAAACTTTGTTCCTCCCACCTACCTCGAAAAAATTTGTCTGGTCATTAACGAAGCAGATAACCTTGCTCAAGACCGTGCTGTCACCGCCAAGCAAGACAACACTAAAACCGAACATATCTTGAGTTTATTAGATGGAACCCTTTATCAAAGTGTCATTGATGAAGACGGGATTCAACTACAACAGTGCCTCGTGGTAATGATGACCTGCAATACCACAGAGCGACTCGATCGCGCTATGCTCCGTAAAGGTCGAGTCGATCTGATGCATCACTTTACCCATCACTTTGTCTAAATCTTTCAACTAGGGCGGGTTGACTAAATTTGATGATTGTAAGTTCTTCAGAGTGGATATGAAAACGTTACCGATTGCATTGCAATACTCAAAAGTTGTGCAGTTTTGTCAGAAATATCATATTCGCAAATTGGCGTTGTTTGGCTCGGTACTGCGAGATGACTTTACCGAGCAAAGTGATGTGGATGTTTTAGTTGAGTTTCTATCTGGAAAAACTCCAGGATTGGCGATTGTAACGATGGCGGATAAACTCACTACTTTATTGGGGCGGGTGGTAGATTTGAGAACACCTGGTGATTTGAGCTGTTATTTCCGAGATGCAGTCCTAACAGGAGGCGATACTTACTTTATGACCAAGACTGTTTTTAACGATAGCTAGAATAGCTATAGCAGCGAAAGCGAAGGCGAGAGTTAGGGCATTTTCTATTGCCTATTGCCTCAAACAATAACCTAACTGTCCTAACCAACTCATTGACTGCTATAAAAGCTGCCCCTATCCCCCCATTCCTCCATCCCCCCGCAAAGCGCTGTAATTACGATATGTTCGGTTTAGCCCTCCATACCACTAGCCCCCAACTCGGTTTAGCCCTCCAAGACGAAACTGGCAATACTCGCTCTCAAACCTGGAATCTCGGCCGTGAAACCTCAAGCCAACTCCACCATTTACTGGCAACCTTCATTCAACCCCTCAGTTGGCAAGACTTGAGCTGGTTAGCAGTTGCCAAAGGCCCTGGGGGCTTTACCGGGACTCGCCTCGGTATGGTTACCGCTCGCATCCTCGCCCAACAGCTTAATTTACCCCTGTTTGCCATATCCACCCTAGCTGCTGTAGCTTGGTCTAGCCGAGAACAACATCCAGTCATAGCCGTCGAAATGCCTGCCCAACGGGGACAGCGCTTTGGGGCAATCTATCAGGTCAATTCCTATCCCATTATCCCCCTGATTCAAGATCAAGTCTTTACCCCTGAAGGATGGCAAAAGACCTTAGAGCAGCATTCCTATCCCTTGATTCAAACTCCAACCAACTTAGGCGAAACCGTCTTAAGCGTGTTGGAGTTGGCAGATTTAGAGTGGAAACAGGGAGAACGCCCTAATTGGACGGAGGCACTCCCTTTTTATGGACAACATCCGGTAAATTGACATACTTGGTGGAGCTTTGAGCTGTTCTAGCTATCGTTAAAAACCGTCATTAATGTACCTCATAGTAGAGAAAACTGCTGTAAGTTTCAGCATGGAACTATGTCCTAACCGACTCTTTCTTTGCTATAGAAAAATGGTTTTCCAGAAATACAAATATAGTCGATTCAAATAAGAATGAGACAAGGACAAATGGTATAGTGGCACTATGTCTCACTGTTAATCAAATCGACTATAAAAAGAGTGCAAGTAATTCAATATATTACTCTCACTCTAAAATTCAGATAGCTCTAAATTGCTCTGGATTAACTCTCTCTGTTGCTTTTGCCTAAACCAGCCATACCTAATGCAGCTAATCCCAAAATAGCAGCAGTAGTCGAAGGTTCAGGGATAGGCATTCCATTGCCAGTAATTCCACGAACAGCTATCACTACATCATTGAAATCTCTATCTGACCATCCTCCTTCATCAATATGAACACCGAAGAGGTCTTCAAATCCTAAAATAACCCAATTTTCCTGCTCAACATCATCAAAATATTCGTAGGCAACAACATGCTGTAGTCCATCAGGATTTAAGGAAGCATCAGCACCATAGACATGACCATTATCATTCTGTGCGCCGTCAGCTTTAATCATGAAATTCAGAGAAGTGTTACCCGTAAACGTTCCCAAGCTTACACCTTCTCCTAACGCCATGGGGCCATTTGCTTCTGGGATGATACTATTTGGGGAAGCAATGTCATCAAAAACCATTTGTTCTGCTCCACCATTGGCTGAGTAAAACAATTGGTTACGGAATATAGCACCTTCATTGATGAAAAATACATCAACGGAATCTGCACCTTCTGTCCACTGAAGGGTTGCTGGGTCTAACTCTAGGAGACTGGCAGCACTATCTTCTATTTGCAACCGTTCCTGTCTCACCATGCCGTTAAATGTATTAAATAAATCCGATCTTAAGGATAAACCATGGGCAGACGGGGCATATAGTAAGCTCATACTTGTAGCAGTAGCAAGCGCTAAGTAGTGAGTATTATTGAATTTCATTAGCTAAGCTCCGATTTTTTAGGCATTGGAAATAAACCAAGACTAAGTATAAAAATAAATACAGGGAGTTGTCATCAGTAGCTTAACTTAACTTTGAGCTAGACTTTTATGAAGATTCCATGAAATAGTTTGGTATTTACGAAAATTTATGGATTAAAGGAGAGGATTATGGTGATTTGGAGACCTAAAAACATTAATTTAAGCACACTGTATATGGTTATAGTGTCTTGCTTTTGGGTTGGTTTTCCCCTAGGAAGCCCTTCCGTAGCTCAGGTGCGCTCTTTTCAGGATTGGTGCGAAGATCGGAGGATTTCTGAGACTCAGAAGCATACAGTGTCTGTGTTATTGCAGTTAGTGGAAACTTCAGACTGTGGCGAAGCACAGCAGGCTTTAGGGGAGTTGGTTAATCTGGATTTAGGGAATCGAGAGATTGAAGATATTGCGCCTCTGTCGAGTTTGACGCATTTGCAGGGGCTGAATTTGAGTTTTAATCAGATTCGAGATATTACGCCTTTAGGAAATTTAAGTCAGCTCAGTTTTTTATTGTTATCAGGGAATAAAATTGAGGATATTACGCCTTTAGGGAGTTTAGTGAATCTCAGTTATGTAATTCTCGATCGCAACCAAATCCGCAACCTCCCCCCATCTTTCCCCAATTTACGCCAATTGACGGCGTTGGATCTGCAAAATAACCCGTTGGTGGAGAAAAAGTGCCCGGTTACTCCAGCGACGGTGTGTTTATTCAGTAATGATGCTTTGGATGTTTTTGCTCAAGCGGAACAAGCGTATCAACAGGGGAACTTTGAGGAAGCGTTGGTGACGTTTGCCCAGGCTAGGGAAGTTTATCAAGAGAGTGGCGATCGCCGCAAGGAAGCCGATAGTCTCAATCGTATGGGGGATATCTATAGCCAACTGAGCGAATATGCTAAGTCGATTACCATCCGTCGCCAAGCATTAACCATTCGTCAGTCTTTGCAAGATTTACCAGGAATTGGAGAATCCCTGACCAGTTTAGCCGATAGTTATGAGAAACTGGGACAATATCCCCAAGCGCGATCGGCTTTGCAAGCAGCGCTGGAGAATATGAAAGAGCAGGAACAAGGAGGCATTCCTCTGGAAGGAGGACTCTATGAGCTGCCCAAGGATCGAGGCGAATTGTATAATGGTTTGGCGCGGGTGCAGAATAAGATGGGAGAGTATCAAGAGGCGCTAAAGTCTGCACAAACAGCGTTAAAATATTATAACTTGCTCCCGGATGGCTATGAGGGCAAAGACTTTGGACTGGGTAATACCTTCGATCGAATGGGTATTACCTATGGCTATTTGGGACAGGTGCAAGAGGCTCAATCTTTTCTGAATCGGGCGCTTGAGTTAGGAGAACAAAGGGGCGATCGCGCGGTCATAGCCAATAGCTTAACCCATTTGGGTGAAGTTGCTAGCTCTCAAGGAGAAATGCCAACGGCTTTAGACTATTATCGCCAGGCGTTAGAAATACGGAAACAAATTGGCGATCGCGCCGGATCGGGTATAATTCTCAATCAAATTGGCGCACTCTATATCAGTCAAGATGATTATCGCAGCGCTATTCCCCCACTGCAAGAAGCGATTACCCTTTGGGAATCTCTGCGCCCTGGGTTACGGGATAGGGATAAAGTGTCTCTGTTTGAAACCCAAGTGACCACTTATGAACAATTACAACAGGCGCTCATTGCCGAAGAGCAAGCTGAAGCTGCTCTAGAAATCGCTGAACAAAGCAGAGCTAGGGCATTTGTGGAACTCCTCGCCGCTCGATTAAGTGGTAAACCCTCAGAAACCTTTGATACTCCCAATCCGCCTACTTTAGCGGAAATTCGCCGCATTGCTCAGGAACAGCAAGCCACACTCGTGCAATATTCTATTGTGGGAGAGACTCTATATATATGGGTGATTAAGCCCAATGGACTGATTGAGTTGCGATCGCAAAACTTAGAAGACTTAGGCATTACCCTAGAAGATGCCGCCGAACGTACCCGCGTTGCTGCCGTAACTGGCAGAAGTCGCGGCATTCAACAGGGCGTGAATCAGTGGGTACAAGCCACCCGTTCCGGAGTACAAGAAAATGAAACCGAACCCAGTACCGACACCCAGAAACGGCGCATTAATCGTCGCTTAAAGAAAAGCTACGAACTTCTGATTGAACCTATTGTGGACTTACTGCCCAGGGATCCACAAGAGCGAATTATTTTTATACCCCACGGCAGTTTATTTTTAGTCCCCTTTCCTGCATTGCAAGATCAACAGGGTGTCTATCTCATTGAGAAGCATACCGTACTCACTGCTCCTTCCATTCAAGTCTTGGGACTCGCTCGCCAACGGGCTAGACAATTAGCCTCCAATCTCAGCGAAGCATTAGTCATTGGAAACCCAAAAATGCCCAGCCTAGCTGAGTCCCTCGAAGCCGAACCAGAACCCCTCGCTTCCCTCCTCATTGAGAAGCATACCGTACTCACTGCTCCTTCCATTCAAGTCTTGGGACTCGCTCGCCAACGGGCTAGACAATTAGCCTCCAATCTCAGCGAAGCATTAGTCATTGGAAACCCAAAAATGCCCAGCCTAGCTGAGTCCCTCGAAGCCGAACCAGAACCCCTCGCTTCCCTCCCCGGAGCCGAAGCTGAAGCCATCGTAATTGCCGATTTACTGGGCACTGAAGCCCGGATTGGAGCCGAGGCAACCGAGCCAAACATTACCGAGCAGATGGAAAGAGCATCTTTGATTCATTTAGCCACCCATGGCTTATTGGATGAGCTAGAAGTTCTAGGATTTCGCACGCCTGGAGCTTTAGCCCTAACTCCCACAGGAAATACACGCGCGACTGATGGATGGCTAACTTCCGAGGAAATTCTGGATCTCAATTTAAACGCTCAGTTAGTGGTTCTCAGTGCCTGTAATACGGGACGAGGAGAGATTACTGGAGATGGCATTATTGGCTTATCGCGCTCTTTAATTGCGGCTGGAACTCCTAGTGTATTGGTTTCCTTGTGGGCAGTTCCTGATGCTCCTACCTCCGAGTTAATGCAGACCTTTTATCGGGAACTCTCGACAACGAATAATCGTGCGACTGCTTTGCGTCAAGCCATGTTAACTACGATGGAAACCTTTCCGAATCCACAAGCTTGGGCTGGGTTTACATTGGTGGGAGATGGGCAGTAGTCATGGGGAGTTGGGCACATAGCTTGAAGTCTTGCCCCTAAATCATGCAAGCTCTTGCTATTCGTGCCTATTCCCTAGCGCCAAGCGCTATATTATGATTTTTGTGTATCACCCAATCCAGGCTACGATCGATGACCCTGCCTAAATCTGAAAACCGAGAACTATTAGAGCGCTTAATTTTTGAGGAGCAAATTCCTGAAGATTGGGCGAGGGATGTTTGGGATATGAGTCCCACGTTGGGCGAGACGGCGGCTAAGTTAGTGGATGGGTTTGCTGCTGTGATTGAGTGTTGCTCAGATGAGAAGCTAGATAATTTGGTGCGATCGCTCTATCGTAATCAACTAGAAGAATAATTACGGTCACTCTACCCTATATGTCACCCCAACAACTCGGATTAATTATTGGTGGACTCCTTCCGGCCCTATTGTATGGCGTAGCCGGAATATTTGCTAAAGTCAGTACCAGTGCAGGAATGCCTGTAGGCGCTCATTTGATCTGCATTGGTGTAATGGTGAGTCTGGTGGGAGCCATCATGCAGCAAGTCCTACCTGCCCCCCTCCCATCAACTGGTGCAATGATTTCATCCTCCATGCTTGGCATACTGTGGGGCTTAGGAACGGGGTTTGTCGCCCTAGGGTTAATCAAATATCAAGCTCCTCTGTCTAAGCTGGTTCCCCTCTACAACATGAATACTTTAATTACGGTAGTGTTGGCTTTAATCATCTTTCTGGAATGGAAAACGGTCGATCCACTTAAACTCAGTGTGGGTGCAATTTTAGTGATTGTCGGTGGTTTGCTCGTTTCTAAAGCCTGAATTAATGAATAATTAATTCAATCCAACTGGGGGTTTCCTATTCCCTATTCCCTATTCCCTATTCCCTAAACATGACTGAACTGAAAAACGCAACTGTATTACTAACCGGTGCATCGGGAGGATTTGGTCAGGAGTTTATCAAACAATTGGTTAAGGCAGAAAGTCGATTAATTTTAACAGATATCGATCAAAAGGCGATCGCCAAAACGCTGGAAACCCTGGATATTCGCTCGAGCGATCGAATTCGTGCTACTCTAGAGACCGATCTCACCTCTAGGGCGGGATGTGAGGATCTTTATCAACAGGTCAAAGCGCTCAATCAGCCGATTGATATTCTGATTAATAATGCTGGGATTGCCCTATTTGGGCGCATTGATGAAGTACCGACTCAAAAATGGGAACAACTGATGGAGCTGAATTTGCTTACTCCCATGCGGTTAACCACCCAATTTTTGCCGGAAATGATTGAACGCAAAACCGGGCATATTGTCAATATTTCCTCGGTTGCCGGTTGGTATGCACCGGGTGGTTTAACCCATTATGCCACCAGTAAATTTGGCTTGCGCGGCTTTAGTGAGGGTCTGCGAGATGAGCTGAAACCCTACAATATCAAGGTTACGGCGGTGTATCCTTATTTTAGCCGGACTCCAATTCTGCGATCGCCTCGCTACGGCACTCTAGCGGCAACAGTTCCTGGTTTCCCCGAAAGTGAAGCCACGAATCCAGCCATGGTGATTGCCAATGTTCTCGAAGGAATTATCAAGAATCGAGCCGCAGTTTTTCCCGATCCAACGGCTAAAGCAATTCATGTAATTAAGCGCTATTCACCCGCCCTATTAGAGTGGCTTACTCAGCGATTAACGCAGAAAATTTCTAAAGGTTGAATGAACCCTGAATAAAGCGCTAGAGCAGAGAAAGAGTCGGTTAGAACAGCGTTCAACACTGAAACCTATTCCCCATTCCCTATTCCCCATTCCCTATTCCCCATTCCCTAGCGCGCAGCGCTATAACTTCATCAAGCTAAGAATAATTTATAGGCAGGATTGTTGTTTTCGTCCCAATAGTGATAGCCTAAAGTGTCTAAAAACGCTTGCCATTCTGCCATTTCTTGGGGCGGCACTTGCATTCCCACGACAATACGCCCATAGTCTGCGCCGTTATTGCGATAGTGAAAAAGGCTAATATTCCAGTTGGGACTCATCGAGGCAACAAATTTCATCAGTGCGCCAGGGCGTTCGGGAAATTCAAAGCGGTATAATAATTCATGTTCTGCTAAGGCAGAGCGCCCGCCAACCATATGCCGCAGATGCATTTTTGCCAGTTCATCATCGGTTAATTCTAGGGTTTTAAACCCTGTCTCTTCAAAGGTCTTGGCGATTTGAGCGGCATCTTCTCGGTCTTTGATTTGCACGCCGACAAAGATATGGGCAGAAGTGCGATCGGCGATGCGATAGTTAAATTCAGTTAGGTTGCGTGTACCTAAACAGTCACAGAAGCGGCGCAAACTTCCGGGTTTTTCGGGAATGGTGACGGCAAAAATGGCTTCTCGGCGTTCTCCAAACTCGGCTCGCTCGGCAACAAACCGCAGGCGATCGAAGTTCATATTGGCACCACAGGCAACGGCAACGAGGGTTTGTCCTTGGATATTTTCCCGTTCTACATAGGCTTTAGCGCCGGCGATCGCCAATGCTCCCGCTGGTTCGACAATAGAGCGGGTATCTTCAAACATATCTTTGATGGCGGCACAAGTATCATCGGTTTCCACCACAATAATTTCATCCACATATTCTTGACAGAGGCGGAAGGTTTCTTCTCCCACTTCCCGCACCGCTACCCCATCGGCAAATAAGCCCACTTGGGGCAATCTCAAACGCTTTCCGGCTTTCAGGGATTGATTCATGGCATCGGAATCCACCGGTTCTACCCCAATAATTTTAGTTTCTGGATGCAGGCGTTTCACGTAAGCACCAATGCCAGAAATGAGACCTCCACCACCAATCGCTACAAAAATTGCATGAATCGGCTGTTGATATTGGCGTAAAATTTCCATCCCGATTGTGCCTTGTCCGGCAATTACATCCGGATCGTTAAAGGGATGAATAAATGTTAACCCTTTCTGGGCTTCGAGTTCGCGGGCATGACCATAAGCTTCATCGTAGGTTTCACCGTATAATACAACCTCTCCACCGTGCGATCGCACTGCGTCCACTTTCACCTGGGGTGTAGTCACCGGCATCACAATCAACGCACGAGTTCCCAAATGTCGTGCAGCCAGGGCAACCCCTTGGGCATGATTCCCCGCAGAAGAAGCAATCACCCCTTGCGCTAACTGCTTTGGGGGCAGTTTTGCCATTCGGTTGTAAGCCCCCCGCAGCTTAAACGAAAATACTGATTGCATATCTTCCCGTTTCAGCAGCAAGCGATTCCCCAATCGCCGAGAAAGGTTGTTCGCCACTTCTAGGGGCGTTTCTTGGGCAACATCGTACACGCGAGCGGTGAGAATTTGGACAAGATAATCACAAAACATGGATCTGGGACACGGGCTGGAGGGTAAGGGTAGAATATTTCACTGTATCACGTTCCGATTCTCTGGGCAAAATTGGCAACAAGGGTTAAGATTTTTAGGGTAGCCCACAGTTTCCCTATTAGCTATTGGTGGAAAAAATAATTAATCCGATGAAACCTACCTCTATTTATTTACCAGAAGAGACAGAAGCAATCCTTCAAGAAATGGTGAATAAAACTGGAAAATCGATTCCTGAAATTATCCAAGAATTAGTCACCGATCATTTCACTCCTATCCCCAAAAAGTTACCCAAATCAATTGGGATGGGAGCCAGTGGAAGAAGCGATTTATCCTCTCAAACAGAACCATTATTGTGGACAGAAGAATAATTGCAGATACCCGTGGAATTATTGCTTTTTTAGATCGCGACGGTGGATGCTAGTTTAGTGATTCTAGCAGAACGATATCAAATCACAAGAATTTTAACTTTAGACAGGAAGCATTTTAACTTAATCCAATCAGAACAAGTGAAATATTTAGAAATATTGCCTTGGTTTTTCTGCTACAGCACTGTTTACATTCATATGAGAGGTTCTCTAAACAATGACATCCAAACCACTTGAAGGGAAAATTGCCCTCGTTACGGGAGCATCTCGTGGATTAGGAAAAGGTATTGCCATCGGATTAGCCGAAGCTGGCGCAACGGTTTATATTACTGGCAGAACTCTGCATACTTCCGAGGAAGGCATGGGGAGTTTAGAAGAAACCCAAAAAGAACTTGAAGCAGCAGGTGGGGTAGGTATTCCCGTACAAGTGGATCATGCTGAGGATGAGCAGGTGCGCTTGTTGTTTGAGCGTATTGCTGATGAACAAAACGGACAGTTGGATCTATTGGTGAATAATGCTTATGCTGCTGTCTCTATGCTGAAAGAAACCTATGGCGAACCCTTTTGGGAATTGGAGCCGAATTTGTGGGATCGGGTGAACCAAGTGGGACTGCGGGGACATTATATCGCCAGCGTGTATGCGGCAAGAATGATGGTTCCTCGGAAACAGGGACTCATTTGTACTCTGTCTTCTTGGGGGGGATTGTTTCCGATATTTGGGGTGTTGTATGGGGTAGGCAAAACGGCGTGCGATCGCCTGGCGCTAGAATTAGCTCTAGAGCTTAAACCCCATAACATTACGTCCTTATCCATTTGGCCGGGAATTGTAGGTACAGAAAAATTCACCCAATTTGCCCAAGAGCAAGCATCGAGCGGAACACTACCAGAAAGAGGCAATCCGTTTGCTGATGGTTTTAACTGGGAAACTCCCTTATTAACTGGCCGCGTGATTGCCTGTTTAGCTGCGGATTCTCAGATTATAAGACGCACGGGAAAAGTGCAAATTGTTGCTGAACAAGCCCGACGCTATGGTGTAGTAGACCGAGAGGGCAATCAACCCGCATCTTTGCGGTCTTTACAGTTTATTTTACCCATGATTGCGCCCCAATTACGCGATCGTTCTACTTGGGTTCCCAATATCTATGTTCCCTGGTGGATCTTGATGTCTGGAGTACTCAAATCTCCTCAAGCTTAATTCCGAATTCCTAATAATGTTTGTAATTGGGAATCTATAATTTAGCCATTAATCCTTCTACTCGTTCCTTAATTTCCCCACGCACTCGTCGAAACGTTTCTAGAGGTTGACCATCGGGATCGTCGAGTTGCCAATCTTCAAAAATCTCTTGCAAAACCCAATCTTGGGGTAAGTTAACTCCACAGCCACAGAGGGAAATGACGGCATCATAGTCTTCAGCTTTGAATTCACTAATGGGATTCGAGGTTTGATCGGTAATATCAATTCCAATTTCTTGCATCATTTCAATCGCTGTGGGATGGACTCTAGAGGCTTCTAAACCGCAACTGGTCACTTCAATTTTGTTGTTGCCTAGAGTGCGAGCAAATCCTTCTGCCATTTGGGAACGACAGGAGTTTCTTTTACAGACAAACATGACTTTTTTCATAATGAATAGAGCGCTTTGCGTTCTGATAAGGGGATAGGGGAATGGGGGGATGGGGGGATGGGGAGATAGGGAGAGCAATCCCTCAGTTAATCATATTTGGGAGAGAGAGTGCGATAGACAATGACCGCAAGTTGGGCCCCAACAATGGGAGCGATCCAGTAGATTCCTTGGTAGTCCCAGAGACCGGAAACAAAAGCGGGGCCGAGCGATCGCGCGGGATTCATGCTTGCGCCAGTAATTGGACCCATAAATGCAGCTTCTAACCCCACAGTTAAGCCGATCGCCACTCCTGCAAATCCCGGATGAGCGCGGCGGTCTAAACCCGAACCCAAGATAACGAACATCAAGATAAAGGTGAGAATGGTTTCTAAGACCAGTGATTGCATTGCATTACCGTTGAGCGGTTGTGTGGCTCCCAGATCGGCAACCAGACCGATAGTATAGCGTAATACACAGGATGCGGCGATCGCCCCCAAACATTGACTGATGACATAGGGTAAGACCTTTTTTCCCGGAAACGATCCCATTGTCCAAAATCCCAAAGTCACCGCTGGATTAATATGGGCTTCACTAATATGGCCCGTGGCATAAATCATTGCCGCAACCACTGCACCGAAGACAAAACTAACTCCTAAATGGGTTAATGTACCCCCAGTTATGTCATTAACCATAACTGCGCCTGTGCCAGCAAAAACAAGAATAAATGTGCCTAATCCTTCAGTTAACGATTCCCGCCAATAAGGGGTTATTTTGGTCATCTTCAATTAATACTTAGCTTGCTTACGCATAAGCTCAGAAATAGAGAGGCCAAACTGAGATTGACCTTCAAAAACCGTGCCTACTTCCCCTTGATTATAGGTCACTTCATTAATATGATAAGCTTCCTCTGGTAAAGGCACATAACCCACTTCCTCAGCAATTCCTGGGGCTTGTTCTAAAAAGTAGTACACAAATTCTCTCATTGCTGGGTTGTTTTGAGCTGCCGTCAGATTAATATAGATAAACAAAGGACGAGCTAGAGGCTGATATTCACTTTTTTCCACTGTTTCCCTAGATGGAAAAACCGGCCCCTGACCACTATCAACACTCAGGGCTTTTAGCTCATCTTTATTTTGTTCGTAATAGGCTAATCCAAAATAACCTAAACTATTGACATCTGAGCTAACTTGTTGCTCCAGTAACCTATCATCTTCACTGGCAATATAATCGCTACGGCTCGAACCTGCACTCCCCGTAACTGCTTCAGTAAAATAATCATAGGTTCCTGAATCTGTCCCCGGCCCATACAATTTCAAAGGAGCGTTCGGCCAAGACGATCGAATTTGATTCCACCGAGTGATTTTCTGTTGGGCTTCCGGTTGCCAAATCTTTCGTAATTCATCAATCGTAATGTTTTCAATCCAATTATTTTGGGGATTAACCACAACAGTAATGGCATCAAAAGCGATCGGAAGCTCAATATAAGATACTTTTGCCTGTTTGCAAGCTTCCATTTCCGATAAACTAATGGGTCTAGAGGCATTATTAACTTCTGTTTCTCCTGCACAAAATTTCTTAAAGCCTCCCCCTGTCCCCGAAAATCCTACAGTTACCTCTACGGGAACACTCTGGGTTTCGTTAAAGCGATCGGCAGCCGTTTTAGTAATCGGATAAACGGTACTTGAACCATCAATATTAATGGGTTGGTAAGATTGAGGGTTAGAGGATTGACACCCATTTAATAAGGAGGTAGCGGCCAGAGCTAATATAAAGAACCCTAGGAAGGGTTTAACTGTTTTAATAAAAAATTGCATAATTTCCCCACTCTACCATTAGATACCCGCTTTTTATGATTTCAAAAAATGGTCAAATGTCAAGTTAAGATATGGTTAATCATAGGTTTATTTACGGTTAAATATTATTCAAGAGTCTCTAAAAATGGAGGAATGGGGCAATCTAAGAGAATGATAATCGTGCGTAACAATTCAGCTTGTTTAAGATTGACTTCGCGATCGTATAAAACGGTATGAGCGCAAGCATCTACAATGCGCTGCTTTACTTTTGGAGTAGTGTTGATCAGCCTTTTAAGACTTCTACGAATACTGCTCAGATTCACCGGACTCAGTTGGTTAGGAAGCGTTTTGTTAGACGCACCACGGAGTCGCTGCAATCCAGATTGAAAGGCCTCAATAGCTTGTTGCTTATCCTGATACCCCACTTTAGCTAATCCTGACAAAACGACCAGGCAATCATTCCAAGTTTCATGAGTAGATGGGGGTTTTGAGGGATGGTGAGGATGGAAATAGGGCGCAAGACGATGGAATAAAACGGCTTGTAGAGTGTATTCTGATAAGGATAATTTTCCGCCAGTATTAATCAGGGTTTGCAGTTGTTGACTCAAATGTTGATAACAGTCGGTTGACAGATGTCTGAGTACGGGAATGGTTAAATCAATTAAGGGTAAACGGTAGCGAGGATTTAAGTGTTCAAAACAGACGACAATCTGCCAAAGACGATTGAGTATTTCTGAGGGTTCGGTGGCTTTTAGGTGGGCAATTTGTTTCTGCCTAATCTCTCTGTTTTGTGAGTTTAAGAATAGTCCATAAATTATCGCCCGACAACCGCGATCGTCTTTGAGTGCTGTTTTGAGCCGTTCTGGCAATTGCGCCAGCAAGGATTGGGCATAGTTGAGATGGGCGCTGTCTGTGTTGCCAATCTCCTCTACAATTGATTCTAGATCGACATGGATGGTTGTCTCTTGCAATCTACTTTGCAATCCACCTTGCAATCCACCTTGCAATCCGCTAATTCCTGGAGTCTCTGGTGATTCTAGAGCGGCGGTTCGTTCCTGTGCTGGTGGAGGAGCCTCCCCTTGTAATGTGCCAGTGGGCAAATTTTCCAAGCGTTCAATGCGCTCTGTCAGGGAGGGATGGGTGGCAAAGAGGCGGCTATTGAAGCTGCTGATGGCTTCCCCAAAAAATAAATGACTGGCTTCTTCGGCGGTGGGAGTCCTGATTTGAGATCCGTCTCTTAAGTCTCCAATTTTACGCAGAGCGTTGGACAGTCCTAGGGGATTGCGGGTTAATTGGACGGCAGAAGCATCGGCTAAAAATTCTCGCTGACGGGAGATGGCGCTTTTAATCATTCGTCCGCAGATAAAGCCAATATATCCAATGGCTAAAACGGCGAGACTAGCAATAATCACAAGACCTTGCTTTTTTCGATTCACTCGAGGACCATTAGAAACCATGTGTAATATTTGTCGCCCTATAATGTGAATCAGTAAGATTCCCTGGATGACTCCCATGAGATATAAGTTGAGGCGCATATCGCCATAAATAATATGGCTAAATTCATGGGCAATTACGCCTTGAAGTTCATCTCGCTCGAGTTCGGTTAAGCATCCTTTGGTTACGCCAATGATGGCATCATTAACGGTAAACCCGGCGGCAAAGGCATTGATCCCGGCTTCGCGATCCATGATGTAGACTTGAGGAACGGAAACTCCGGAGGCGATCGCCATTTCTTCGACGACATTGAGCAGTTGTCGCTCTAGTTTATCGTAAGTGCCCGGATGAACCAAACGCGCGCCCAGACTAGAGGCAACGACTTTACCCCCGCCTCGCAATTGAAGGATTTTTGTCCCACTCCCCAACCCAACAATGAGCAAGACATTGAAGGCAACGATCGCTAAGATCTCTGGAGAATAGAGGGATTGCTGAGTTTGCACTTCTATGTAGACAACGATCGCTACCACAGCATAGATTGCCAAAATCATACCGATAATGGCGATCGCAAATAGGAAAATCAGATAAACGGTTTTCCGCTGTGCCTGCTCTTGATGTTCAAAAAAGTTCATCTTTTTCTAGGGCGCATTTATAATTTATCCAGCATATCCATAAATTGATTGTGACAGTCTATAGCATCACTTCTTTCATTTTCCCAAGTTTTACTTCCTAATACTTGTATTTGTGCTTTGTCAAAAGATAGATTATTAGCTTTTGCCCAAATTACACATGAAGAAGAGAGCGAGCAACCTATTTCCTTGAGGTAACTTAAAACTTCTTCTTTAGTCTTATTTTCCATTAACATTTGGCGGCAATGTCTGGCTAAATCATCTCTTCTTTTTCTTGAATACTTGGAAGACATAGTAACCAACCAACAAAACAACACAATAAAAATCTATCGTTTTCTAAAACGAAATAGTCGGCGCATTTTTTACATTGGGATCGGTTTCTTTAAGCAACTGCGCTGCCCGAAAATTAAAGAAACTGGCGATCGTATTACTGGGGAACTCCTCACGCTTGGTATTGTAGAGCGTCACCGCATCGTTAAATGCCTGCCGAGCAAAAGCAATTTTATTTTCAGTCGATCGCAACTCTTCTATCAACTGAGCCATATTTCGATCTGCCTTCAAATCTGGATACGCCTCAGCTAAAGCAAACAGCCGTCCCAAAGATCCCGTTAGCATTGCCTCTGCATTGCCCAACGTCTGCATCGCAGTGGGATCGCCTGGTGCTTGAGAAGCTTGGGACGTGGCACTTACCGCCGCGTTTCTAGCTTGAATCACAGCGTCTAAGGTTTCCCGCTCGTGCTTCATGTACCCTTTCACCGCTTCCACCAAATTGGGAATTAAATCATAACGGCGGCGCAACTGCACATCAATCTGGGCAAAAGCATTCTGATATCGATTGCGTAACTTAACTAAAGAATTATATGAGCCAATGACGATAGACGCGAGAAGTGCCACTAACGTCCCTAGAACCGCTAGGGTTAGGAGTATTTGTACCATAACCTGACAACCCTTTAATATGGCTTAATTATACTACAGATAACATACCATTTGCCTAGGGTAAATAGCGATCGCGTCAATCTAGTCAAGATCCTCCCATAATTACCTCTGTTCGTTCTCAAAGTAATATAGTGCTTCACACTCTAGTCATAGCTTACGAAGCAGTCCGTTTAAACAATTTTCTTCAGCTCCAATGCCACACCATTCAACTGTTGGATACCCTCACCGATCTGTGTCATAGAACTGGCATTATCCTTTGCTCCAGCATTGATGCTAGTAATGGACTCAATAAGCTGTTCAACCGCAATGAGCTGTTGTTTTAAGTTCAAGGTAATTTGCTGGTTACTATGAACTACATTTGTAACTGAAGTGTTCACATGTTCAAACGTCTGGGTGGTGTCCTGAGCAATTCTAAAACAACTTTTCACACTCTCTTTACCTTGTTGAGTAATTTGAGTTGTTCCATGAATAGCTTTTTGAATTTCTATAACCAAATCATTGATGTTTACCGTAGATTCTCGACTTTGATCGGCCAGCTTACGAATTTCGACAGCAATGACGGAAAAACCATTCCCACTGTCTCCAGCTCTTACCGCTTCTACAGAAGCATTTAACGCCAACATATTCGTTTGATCGGCAATACTGCGAACCACATCTGAAACCTCGCCAATTTGATCGATTTGCTTAGTCAATTCCATGATTTTATTCGCCATTAGTTCTACCTGTTCCTGAACATTTATTACTTCTAGGCGAATATTTTCTACAGCATTTTTACCTGTTTCTAATATGGTTAATGTTTCTTGAGCTGATGCATTTGCCAGCTCTGACTGCTCTGCTGATTGAGTGTAGGATACCCCCAATTCATTAGCCGTTGTAGTTGTGTCATTAATGAAAATCGCTCGTTGTTGAGCAATTTTCTCCTGTTCTTCAATACTCCTAGAGATTTGACTTGAAGAATCAGCAATATTATTCGATATTTTCCCGATCGGATCTACTGCAATTTTATTCATCCAAATAATAGTTGTAACCCCCATCAGCATGGCAATCACCAAAGTCCCTACATGGACTAAATCAACCAGTTGATAAGCAATAGACAACTGCTTTAACCTTCGATCGAGGATTTGATTTTCAATATCAATCATATTCTCTAAATCTGTTCGGATAAAATCCATGATTATTTTCCCTTTCTTTGATTTCACTAAACGCAACAATTCCTCTTCTTGATTGTCTCTTTTGAGTTGAATGGTTTGCGCCAATTCATCTAGTTTTTCTTGGGAGAGATTTCTGATGTTTTGTAGATTAATGACTTGCTCTGAGTTCTTAGAAATCAGGTCTTCTAAGATATCAAAGTTTGTGTTTAACGTTTGAGTTGCCAGTTTGTAGGGTTCTAAAAAAGTTTCGTCATCAGTATAGATAAATCCCCTTTGGCCGGTTTCTGCATCGACGAGATTTTTCTCAATCCCTTTTAATCGGAGTTGAATATCGTAAGTATGGACGACCCAATCCTCAGTATCCCGTAAAAAACTTTGCATATAAACCGAGGCAATGGTGCTAACCCCAACAGTACTGAGAATGATTCCAAAGCCAATAACTAAAACTTGCTTAATATTCATTGAACAAAAACTTTAATATTTTGGGGTTTACCTGCGTAAGCGTATATATTAATCATATATCTGAATAAAAAGACCCAACTCTATTTTACCCGATCGCCATCTGCACCCGCTAAAATCAAAGTATCAATTAAAAAGGATGTGTCATTATACCTAACAGTGATGGATTTAATTTGGAGAATACTCAAATGTTGCCCATACCCAAACCGGCTTGGTTTCTTACCCTCGGCAGTCTAACCTTAAGCAGCCTAACCTTTAACCCTTCAGCCTCAGCGCAAACCCTAGGGTTTTCCTGCCGGGATAACCAAATTTGTCCTGTGTTCAATATCTTGCTGCAAACGACAGAAGTTTTCACCCGGACTTGTCCACCGACTTCTGATAATCCCCAAGACTATGCTAATTATTTAGGCCAATGGATCGATCGGATTCCCCAAATTCAAGCTCAGGTTAATGCTTTAAACAGAAATAATTCGTATACTCCTACATTGCCTTCTTCACCTAATCAAGTGGTGAATTTTCTCAATACTTGGGTGGATATTGCCAGAATTGCCCAAACTCAAGCGAACCGGATTGAGCAAACTCTGGATAATTGCCCTTCTCGCCTGCCTGTCCTTCCGGATGGTTCGACGTTGCCTTCTATTTCTATGGAGACTGAATTTCCTAAAGTGTGTCAGTTCGATCCGAATACATTAACTTGGAAGTGTTAAGGTTAGGGAATAGGGAATATAGAGCGCATCACTATACAGCGCTTTGCGCTGTGATGGGGGGATAGGGGGATGGGGGGATAGGGGGAGCAAACAACAGACTTGGTAGAAGCTCTGAGCTGTTCTAGATATTGTTAAAAACCGTCATTAATGTACCTCATAGCAGAGGAAACTGCTGTATTCCCCATTCCCTATTCCCCATTCCCTATTCCCTATTCCCTATTCCCCATTCCCCATTCCCCATTCCCTATTCCCCAGCACTTTGCGCGATAAGATGGGGAACTTTAGAGCGGGAGCGATAGAGTAAGAGATGGACTGAGGGAATATAGTACAAGGCGAGTAGGGTTGCACCGCCTAATCCTCCGGCGATCGCGATCGCTAAGGGCGGCCAAAATCCAGTAGGATCGAGTAACAGGGGTATGAATCCCACTATGGTGGTTAAGGTGGTGGCAATCACATGGCGTGTGGCTTTGAAGACGACTGAAACCGTGGCTTTACGGTTACCATAGCGAGCCTCTGGGTGTTCTCTCAAAGCGGCTAAAACGACGATCGAATCGTTAATTGCAAGACCAATTAATCCTAATGTGCCTAAAATTGCGGTAAATCCAAATAGGGCATTAAATGCCCAGAGTGCAGATAGGGCTAATCCTACCGCAGCGATCGCCACGGTTCCAATGACGAGGGCTAACCGAAAGGAATTAAAGGATAATATCAGGGTGGCTGACATCAGAATTGCCAAAACGCCTACTGTCGAGAATAAATTGGCGATCGCCGTTCCCCGTGCATCGGCTTCGCCTCCATAGCTGATTCGATACCCAGGAGGAAGTTGAAAGTTAATCTCCTTCAGATGGTTTTCAAATCGCTGTAACACAGTATCAGGTAAGGCTCCAGCCGTAATAAACCCTTGCACTGTGTTAATCCGTTCTCCATTGTAACGGGCAATCGTAGCTATATCCGGCACAAAGTTCACCCTCGCCAAACTATCTAGAGGAAGGGTTTCGCCAGTTTGAGGAGCCACCAAATTCAACGCCGACACCCGATCCAGATTTCCTCTAGTGTTATTGGCTACCCGCACCCGTACCGGAATATCCTCCGTTGCTTCCAGAATCGAACCGCCAACAGAACCCTGCAAACTGCTATCGAGTTGTTGGGCGATCGCCTGATTATCCAACCCTACCCGACGCGCTTGTACTTCATCGACAGTTAGCGCCAATTTGGGTAAGGCTTCCGTTAAATCTGCACTGGTATGAATCACATCCTCAATTTGGCTTAACTCCGCCCGCAATTGATTCCCCAACCGTCTCAACTCCCCTAAATCTGAGCCATACAAGCGCAACTCGATCGGCGCATCAAAGGGCGGTCCCTGTTCTAATTGTTTTACGAGAACCTGTGCTTCTGGAAACGTGGCATCGAGATCCTGTTGCAACTGTTGAATCGTTTGCCGTAAATTTTCCGTCGAGTTTAACTGTACAATCCCTTGGGCATACTGGGACGCATTTTCCCGATTGGCAACCACATTATAGAAAAAAGTTGGGGCGCTTTTACCGAGAAACCATTGCACCTCATCAATTTGAGGATAGGTCAAAATTAAATCTCGCGCTCTCAGAATTTGCCTCTGGGTTTCGGCGATCGCCGTTTGTGAAGATAACTCAAACTCAATATGGAACTGATTGCGGTTCGTCGGGGGGAAAAATTGTTGCTCTAAGGTGGGAAACTGGGAAAAGCCCCAAATCGGCAAAATCAAGGCTAAACCAATGGTTAACCAAGGGAAGCGAAACAGTTGATTTAAAGTTATCGTATAAACCTTATCTAACCATCGATTGCTAAACCCATATTGCAACCAACCCCAGTTTTGGGGCAGAGGTTGCCAATAGTGCAACCGCCCCACCAGAGTTACGATCGCTGTTAAAGATAAAAAGAGAGAACTAATAATCGCTAAAATTACGGTTGTGCCGATCGCGCCAATAAACTCCCCTGTCCCCCCTGGGGAAGTCGCGATCGGTACAAACGCTAACACGGTTGTTAAGGTAGAAGCCAGCAGGGGAATAAACAAATGGCTCACCGTTTCTTGCACAGCTTTACCGGGTGCTTTTCCTTCCTGCAAACGGATCTGTACCTCATCTACTACCACAATCGCATTATCAATCAGCAACCCCAAGGCAATGATAATCCCAGTAACGGACATTTGATGCAAGGGAATCTCTAAAATCTTCATGCACCCAAACACCATTAATGTCGCCAGGGGTAAAGCTGAACCGACAATTAATGCTGATTTCCAACCCAAGATCGCCAGAGAGACAAGAATAACCAGAGAAGAACCGAGAATCAAGTTACGGATCACACCATCTAGGCGCTGTTGCACGTATTTACTTTGATCCAAAATAGTCACCAAACCAATGCCATCGGATAGGTTATCCTGATAACGTTGTAACTGAGCTAGAGCATCTTCTGTCCAAAGATCGACGCGATAATCTGATTCCACTTTTGCCGCCACAGAAACTCCAGGATAACCATTAATGATCGCTAATTCTGTGGGGGGATCTTCTAATCCTTTGGTCAATTGGGCAAGATCTCCAAGTCGGGTAATTTGCCCTTGATTGCCCAATTGAATGGGAATTTGTCGAATCCGTTCTAAGGAATCTAATTCACTGTCAACTTCAAATAGTAACTCCGTTTCACTGCTGCGAAATTGCCCGGCTGAAACCTTCGCGTCACTAGCTAGAATTTGTTGGGCTAATTCTTGAGCAGTTAAACCCAATTGTGCCAAGTCTACTGCATTAACATCAACCTGAATTTCTTCTTCTGCCACACCGAAAATATCCACTGTATCCGTTCCCGGAATAGTTCGTAATTCGTCTTCTAGTCCTTCAGCTAGGCGACGTAAGATCGTGTAATTCGGTTCGCTCTCAAGTTCCCAGGTTAATCCCAAAATTAAGGCATTAGCAGAAGGATCGGTATCTTGATATTCTGGATCGCTTGCCCCTGCGGGTAATTCTACAGAAACATCTTCTAGTTTACTCCGCACTTTTGACCAAACGGGATCGACATCGATAATGTTTTCTTTGAGGTCAATTTTGATAAAGGATACACCGGTAGTTGAGGTAGATTCTAAAATATCAATTTCTTCAATTTCTTGCAGTTCTTGTTCTATTTTTTCAGTAACTAAAGATTCAACTCTTTGGGGTGTAGCTCCGGGTAAGAAAGTGGTCACTGCTCCAAACCGTTGAACAAGTTGTGGGTCTTCCATTCGCGGTAAGGTGAGGAAGGAAGAAATCCCCCAAACAATGATGAGGATTAAGGAGAGGATGAGGAGTTGTTTATTGCGATAAAAAATCATGGAGAATAGGGAATAGGGAATAGGTAATAGGGAATAGGGAATAGGTAATAGGGCATAGGGAATAGGGCAATTACCGATTACCCATTGTTAATTCTTAATTGATACTCACTTTTTGTCCGGAGACGATGCGGTGGGTTCCGCTGGTGATAATTCGATCGCCGCTTTGCAGGGTTCCGCGAACGAGGGTGCGATCGCCTTCCGTATGCAGAACTTCGATATCTCGACGAGCTACCCTGTAAATATTATTTCCTTGCGATTCGCCAAGGACGTAAATTGACCATAATCCGCGATCGCCAGGCAGCAGGGCAGTGGAAGGAATCCAAAAGCCTTGTATAGCTTGAGTTTCATTCCAGAGTAATTGGGCAGTTTCGCCTACTCTGAGGTCAAAATTAGGGGAAAATTCAAGAACCGCAGTAGCTGTGCGACTGGCGCTATCGAGTTCTGGGAGTAGGGTGGTGAGGGTGCCACGATAGGATTGGTTGGCGACTTGAATGGGATAGTTTGCACCAATTCTGAGTTCATTGGCGGTGTTGCTGGGAACCCCAATGCGCGCTTCTAAGCTACCTTGTTCGATCAGTGCGATCGCTGGAGTTCCAGGACTAACTACGCTTCCTTCGTCCATGAAGCGATCGCTCACTCGTCCATTAAAGGGAGCGCGAATCACGCTTTTACTCACCTCTACCTCTAAACTTTGCAAACTGGCTTCCAACTGTTGCACTCGCGCCACTTGAGCCGCTATTGTTTCTTTCCGAGTTCCCGCTAACAGAGCATCTAGATCGCTTTGCGCTTGATTGAGGCGATAGCTTAAAGCTGAAGCATTAGACTCTTCTAAATCAAAATCTTCCCGGGAAATTGCCCCTTCTAAATAGAGTTCTCTACGTCGTTCGGTTTTACGTTGAGCGAGGGACAGTTGTTGTTCGATTTCGGACACAGTAGCGCGGGCAGCAGCAATATCTTCCGCTCGCGCACCGTTGCGAAGTTCTTGCAGAGTAGCGCTGGCTTCAGCTTTTTGGGCGAGGAGTTGTTGACGCTCGGCTTCTAGGGTACGGATATCTAACTGAGCTATTTCTTGACCTGCACTGATGCGATCGCCTTCATCAACAAACAGGTTAATCACCGTTCCCGATCGCTCAAAACCCAATTCACTCCGGCGACGGGCGACAATTTCACCGGTATAACTTCGTTGAATCGTATAGCTGGAAATCAGTTCTGCACTTTCGGTTTGTACAGGTAGCGATGGTTTTTCTTCAATGATCGGTTCTGCCTGGCTGACTGGAGAACGATTTAAGAGCGATCGCCCGACAAACACCCCCAAAGGCAAGAGTAACAAGACGATTAACCATCGCCACCGCTTGGGTTGTGGGCGATCTACTGTGGCGATAGCATCCTCAGAATCCTGATTGTGTTCAGCCGTTATTAATACAACTGACTCTGATAAGCTCTTCGATGAATCGGAAAAATCAGCACTCATGTTCGCCTCCCATCCTCTTCTATACAACAAAGTGATATTCAACTTGTTGCTTATCCTCTTTCAGGTTATACTCAACTTATTGAATATGTCAATGCGAAATTTATGGCTCTTGCTCACACAATTTTGACCGTGCTTGCCCATGCTCCTCAAAGTGGTTACGATATCAGTAAACAATTTGACGAGCAAGTGAGTTGTTTTTGGAAAGCCAGTCAACAGCAAATTTATCGGGAACTGAGCAAAATGGAGGATCGAGGTTGGGTTAATTATGAAACTATTATCCAACCTGGAAAACCGGATAAGAAAGTGTATCACCTCACCGCTGAAGGGAAAGCGCAGTTATGGCGCTGGTTTGCCGAACCCACGACTCCAACCCCTGTTCGAGAAGATTTACTGGTGAAGGTGTTAGCCGGACCTTATGGCGATCGCCAATTACTTATCCGTGAAATTAAGCATCGTAGGGAAATTCATGAGCTTCAATTAAAACATTATTTAGAAAAAGAAATCCTCTATCAGGATTGCCAGAATCCTTCTGTTGGCGATCGCTTCCGCTATCTTACCCTACGCCGCGGTATCCGTTACGAGCGAGAATGGGTGGAATGGTGCGATGAAGTCATGGAGTTTCTGGAACAAATGATAGAAGATTATAATTAACACAATCTATTCTCTAGAGTGGTATTTTGTAGTTACTGAATGACAAGCATATCCCTCTTTTGTCACTCTGCCGAAAGAGGGCTAGAATAAGAGGGAAGGTAAA
>NZ_CEZBFX010000032.1:0-10535 GCF_982964205.1 Roseofilum sp.
TACTGAGTTGCATTGAGATCGCACTCGAAGACCGAATATTGCATCCATTGTCCGTAGGATTTGAGAATCTTGTGGATGCGAGTGCGGCGCTTGTCTTCCGGGATGTCGTAGCTGATGACAATGAACATGGGTGGGGTTATTGCAGGACTAGGGGAGGATATTGTTCGGTTTCGCCCATGAGGTATTTGCCCAGAAGACGGGCTTGAATTTCAAAGGCTTCTTGGTAGGTGCATTTGGTTTTCATGACGGGATGCTTGAAGGAGCATTGTTTTTTGTCTTTATACAGGCTGAGGAAGGTTTTCATGGCTTCACGGGTGAGGGCGGTTTCCTTGCTGATGGGTTGTTGGGTGAAGTCGCTGGGACTGAAAACTTGACGGTTGAGGGCTTCGAGAACCATGCTATCGACAACTAAGGGGCGAAATTCTTCCATGAGGTCTAGGGCTAGAGCGGGACGACCATAGTGTTTGACGTGGAGATAGCCGAGGTAGGGGTCGAAGCCGACAATGTTGACGGCGCTTTGAATATCGTGGCGCAGGAGGGCGTAACCCAGGCTGAGAAGGGAGTTTACGGGGTCAGTGGGAGGACGGCGGTTGCGGGTTGTGAAGGTGAAGTCTGGGTTTTGGATGAGTTGTTTGAAGCACCGGAAGTAGGCGGCACTTCCGGCTCCTTCGAGTCCGCGTAGGGAGTTGATGCTGTCGGTGGTGGAGATCGCCCCTATAATACGTTTCAACTGTTCGATCTCTTCACTCAGATCGATGCCCGCTCGTCGCCCTCTGCGCTGTAAGGTGGTGCGGTAGTTTTTCAGTTTTCCCCGCACAAAGGCTTGCACCAGATGAATGGCTTGGGAGGTGTTGCCATCAGCTCCCCATTGATGTTGGCGCAGAAAGATGTTTTTCCTCAGTTCTGGTTCTAAACAGCCGCGATATTTTCCAGTGGGGGAGAGCAAGGTAAAGGGAATGCGACGGTTGAGCAGTTCTTCAGCTAAGGCAGGGGAAAAGTTGACTGCTCCAAAGGCCACTACTCCGTCAACTTTAATCAGAGGAACGTCGGCAATTTTTTGTTTTTCAACTTTGACGTGGATGCGTTCATCTACTTTACCGATGAAGGCGTTTTCTTGGGTGACATAAAGGGTTCCCATGGTTGTTTCTCCGTATTATTAGTGGTTGTTTGAGATGGGGGGATAGGGGGATAGGGAGATAGGGGGATCGCCTCTTGCCTTCCCCCCTTGGGGGGACACAGGGGGGGTTTGCCTATTCCCTATTCCCTATTAACTGGCTTCTTGATAGGTTTTGAGTTTTTTGACTGCTTGGGGCAAACAGGCGGTGTAGAGGCTACATCCACGGCATTTGGGACTGTATTTGGGTGGGGGTATGTGGTCTCCTGAAAAGAGGTGTTGAATGGCTTGGATGGTGGCGATCGCCCCTTGCCGCAATTTCTCATCAATACTAATGGGATACCGTTGGTGAGATTGGGCATAATAGACAAAGCCTTGAGGGACTGGAGTGCCAGTCATTTCTTCGAGGCAGAGTGCTTGAGCGCAGACTTGCAGGGCATCGTTTTCATAGTCTCCAACTTTTCCTCGCTTATACTCGACGGGGTAAAGTTGTCCATTTTGGGCTTCAATTAAATCAGATTTGCCAATCAGGTTGTACTGTTCTGATTTGAGCCAAATAGATCGAACTTGCCAGGTTTCATCGCGCATTTCTTGACTGAGGGTGTGGACGCGATCGTGAATGGTTGTTCCTTCAATGGTGTAGGCATTATCTTCAAATTCTCCAGTGCAAAACATGCGCCAACAGCGATGGGGACAATAGGCATATTGATTGAGTGCAGAAATGGGAATTTCGGTGTTCATGGTGATGGGTAATGGGTAATGGGTAATTGCTAACTGAGCGAAGTCGAAGTTGAAATTGTTAGTTGATTCTTCTCGCCATTCCCATTCCCATGGTGGTTTTGCGTCCAATTCCGCAGTAGAGGGCATAGTTAGCGAGAGTGTTGAGGTGTTTGAGGGTGGTAGGGGTGGCATCGCCGAGAAGTCGGAAGGTAATTTCGCCGATAGAGCCGATAAATTTACTGCGTTTATCGGCAACGATCGCCGTTTCGATATGGAAAAAACTGGGAAATACGGTATCTAGAGCCAGTTCGGGCATCTCAATACCGCTATATCTGTTCCACCGTTGGCGCAGACTGGCAAATACGCGATCGCCACTCGGCAGTGCCGTATCGTATTTGCCTTGGCGGAAGGCCATGGGGGTAGCAATGCAGAAGCGAAAGGTGCGATCGCACTCTGAAGCTTCCTCATAGAGTTGGGCGTAAGGACAGGAGTTCGCCCAAGGATGGGTAGACTGGGGAGAGGCGAGGATACTGGTAATTGTGAGCTCGGCAGGGCCTAAATGCCAAGGTTTATCGGGGTTGAGATGGAGCCACAGTTGGGTGAGTTCTCCGAAGAGCGCGTCATCGAGCAGGGAGATCCGCCACCAGCAGGCAGTTTCAGCAGGGATGGCGTGTTGATGTTCGCAGCATAGTGTTTTGAAGTGGCGACGGGTTTGCAGGGGGGAGAGGGTGAAGGCTTTGTCGGCTTGGGAGTTGTGGAGGCGATCGCCAAGGGTGCGATCGACGGAGCTAACAAGGTTGAGAAAGAGGGCGTGCAGATGCCGTCCGCTCAGGTATCCGAGGGGAATGGGGGAGAGGGGAACAAGGTTGAGAACAAGGCTGTAGGGCATGTCAATTCAAAATTCAAAATTCAAAATTCAAAATTCAAAATTAGGGATGTTGGGTGCTGAGATAGGTTTGGATGGGATGGAGGAGGATGCCGAGGATTTTATCGATCTGGTTGATATAGTATTCTTGGCGATCGATGGAAGCGAGGTTATTTTTGAGTGTCAAGAATTTCCAAACGGTTCCGGTGGAAACAGCACCATAAATAGCGGGTAAGGGTTGATTTTGCCGTTGATTAAACAGTTGAGCGGCAACCATGGTAGCAATGCATTGTCCGAGTCCACCTTTGATATTTTCATTTTTGGCTTCGACAATGGTAATAATGGGAGTGCGGATAAAGTATTGTTCGGGGGAGCAACTGAGAATATAGTCGCAGTAACCGGAAAGTCCTCGGTCTTTATCCACATCAAATTCCGTCCCTGAAAATAGGCTAATTTGAGCATTAATTTGGCGGCGAACTTCGGCTAAAATGGGCGCAATTAAGAATTCCGATCGCGCTTTTTCCGTATTGATCGCCGTCGCTAACGGTAAGTATTCCTCTAAAGTTTGCTGGAGATAGTCAGACGGCATAATTTCTGGAATATCGGTAAACAAATTACGATCTTCTTCCAGTTGCAGATCGAGATGGGTTTGCACGCTTTCCAGGGTGGTGAAGTTACTATAAGCCATAGTAAAATTAGGGTATAAGAGTGTGAATGAGGATGCGTAAGAGCGGTTCTATATCTTCTAAAACTCGATAACTGTCTAACCCTTCCTGGAAGTGTTTTTGCTCCCGATCTAAGCGCCCAAATTTCCAGATGAAACCTGTGGTAACTGCACCAATCAAGATCGGCTGGTTGGGTGTCTTTTCCCAGCGATCGAGGGCAATCATTTTAGCCATCAGTTGTGTAAAGCCACGGTTGACATCTTCTTTTTTGGCTTCTAGGACTAATAAGTGACTTTCGGTTCTGAGCAAATAATCTAGAATCCCTTGCAGTGGCTTAACTCTTAAGGGGTATTCAATGCGTAGGCAAGATTTGGTGTACCGAACTAGGTCTAAAAGGACTGGAGAAACCAGGACTTGGCGACGGGAGGTTTCGGTAGTTAAGCTGATGTGGGGCAAGCTCTGTTGAATGCGCGATCGCGTTTGTTCCAGAAGATTCAGTTCTCCTGAGTATTGCCGGAGATCTAGGCGCAATCTTTCTAAAGAATAACCAAATTCTTCTGCTAAATCTTGGGGATCAATGTTTAGGTCAACGATCTGGCTAAAAGTGTAAGATTGATTGGGATCTAGGATTTTCATTTTTTATATACATGCCTTAGAAAATACAAGTGTATTTTTGTGTTTTGTATGAATTTTAATCAAGATTTGTAGACTAGCATATTAATATTTCATTTTTTTAGATTCCAATATAAGCTATCTAAAAAGAAAGCATCTTGATTAAAAGCAATACTCCATGATTGAGACCTCGGTCTACCCCCTGGTTGAATAATTTTTAATTCATAAATCTCAAATAAAGGTGGTAATGCACGACCTAACTTAATAGCTTGTGGATGACTATCTATTATCCATGCGACAAAGTTTTTCCGATTTATGGTTCGTTGAAGTAACCGCGTTGGTATTCGGGGATTAGTTTTGATTTCTAAATCTTTGAAGGTAGTAACCTTGACAACTTTTCCAGTAATATTTTCTTCTGGAATTTCAAACCATACTTGTCTAGTTTTTTCACTATCATCTATTAATTCAGTTAATTTTAAAAAGCTATAAACACCAAGTAATTCTTGTGGTGATGATTTAATAAGTTTGGCAAATTGCTTTTCCCTTTCTACATCATAAAACCACTCTAATTTTTCTGTTTCAATATTGTCTAAAGTTGCCATAAAAGTTTCTTCATCTAATTCTTGAAAAATACCCCGACGTAATAGAAAAATCAAATTATATCGCTTGACAGGAAAACCTATATCTTCATGTCGATTGTCAATGATCGCTGCTTCAAAACCATTACCTCGAAATGTTAGCAATGGCTTCAAAATCAATTCATCTTCGTATTTGCTTCGCTCTGTTTGTGCTTCAGAGTAATTTTTTCCCGTTAAGTTCTCAATAACTTTAGTGATTTCTTCTTTAATCCGAGGTTGAGTATCTGGTTGAAACATTCCTAATACTAAGTTAGTCGCTTCAATCATTTCTACACAAGCGTGTTTAGCTAAGTAACCTTTAAAATCTTGAGGTTGATGATAAGCTTCTTCAATAAGTTTTCGTAACTTATCTCGTGTAAGAGTAGTCTTAGATTGTGTTTTTTCAGCTAAAAAGCTATAGACATATCTAGGGACTAATGCCAAAACTTCATTAGGAATAGATAATGACTTATGATGTCTAGCAATACGTCCAAATCGTTGAATAAATTGACTGCTAGTTCGAGCCTCTAAAGTTAGAAAATCTTTTTCAAATTTATTTTTAAAATCCACTCCTACTTCTATAGTTGATGTGCCGACAGTCACTTTTTTAACTAATGCTTCCTGACGCATCGTAGTAGAACTTAAACCATGAACTTCTCCAACTAAGTCAAAATCAAAGGCATTTCTAAAACGTTTGGCTGCACCAATAGCTGCTGCTACCGAATCAAAAATTGCAACGTAACGAGCATCAGAATATTGTTTGTGAAACGATTCAATTTGGTCAAATGATTCATCTAATGCTTGTAATCCTTGCCAACGACTTAATTCGGCAGGGACTAATTTCAGATTGACGGGATGAGCGATAATTCTAGCGTTAGAACTATCTGATGGATGAGACTCAACGACTTCTACCCACAACCCTAATTTGTCGCGAAGCAAATTTACCATTTCTAAGTTGGGAGTTGCTGAAGCAAAAATGAACACTCGTCCAACATTAGAATTAATTGCATTTGAAGCTCCAACAAAATATGCTGTATCTGCTTGTTGTTTGACATTGTAGAGATGAAATTCATCAAAGGCAAACAAACGGTAACTACCCACCAATTCCCAAAGTCTTTGCCGTAAGCTGTGAATTTTAGGATATAGTCCAAACACAACATAAAATAAAATGTCTGGATTAGTTAGTAAAACTGGTTTGTAATTTAACAGAGTTTCCAGCGTCTGACTATGACGTTTTAGTTCTAGATCGATTTGCCATTGATCGAGTGCCTTGCTATCTACTCGGATGACTCTATTACTACCAAATTTTTCATATTCCTCGATTAGAGTTCTTTCCTGATCTGCTAATAGCTCATTCGTAGGATAAACGCCAAACATTGGTTTTCCCGTGTTCATGCTGTAAGCATAAGATGTTAATGTTTTTCCGCTACCTGTGGGAGTAATCAGAAATAAACATAATGTTTGGTTTGATTTGAATGCTTCAGATATTAACTTGTAAGCATTCCACTGATAGTGGTATGGATGCTTACCTGCTAACCATTCATCAGTTTTTACTTGGTCTAATGCAACCGGTAAAATATTAACATTAATCATTTCTTTCTGCCTTTTTTAGGGGTTAGCGATCGCGCAATAAAACTCATATTACCAGGAAGCACTATTTTATCCTCTTCTGCAAATTCAACTAAATAGTGCTTACTATTCTCATATCTAGGATTGGCAATCAGGCGAGTTGGTAGTGTTGATGGGTAAATATCACAGACAATTGGATCGATTGCAATATCGCGCCAATTGAGTAATAACGGTTCTATACGACCTCGCTCTTTAGTAATTAGAGCATCAAAATTACCCTGTTTTTCTTCAACTTTTGCAGCTTTTTGAAATTTCAGACATGCTTTACCCATAAATTTTCCTAAACGAATGTAACCTTTATTGGTTAAGAAATTATCAAGATTAGGAAACTTCTCAAGAGCAGTTGGATCGGCGATCGCCACATAAAACTCAAAAGTGCTACCTGGCCTAATTACACGAGCAAAACCCCAGTCAGGATAACCAATATTGCGTTCTTTTTTCGGGAAACCATAAGCTTCCTGAATTGTATTCCATTGAATTAGGCGATAGGAGATTTCTAATGGTCGTGCAGGGGTTAAGTAAATTCCCAATTGATTGAGAGGTTCTAAGTCTTGTTGATATTCTGGTTCTTGGGCTTGATGAAAATAGGACGACCTTGCTAATCCCATAGCATAAGACAACGCATAATTATGGATATATGCTCCCGTTTCATAAACTTTTCCTCGCTCAGTAGTGGCGAAGAAAATATAATCCATTGCTGCTAATTTTGCTCGGTAAATATCCATATTTTTATTACTTGTTATTAATTGCACGAGCGAAGGTGACAGACTGAGTATTCAGTTGGCGCAGAAATTCTGTCAGAGATGATTCATCTTTACTTAAATTGCGGGTTTGACTCAGTATTACATCAAGACCATCTGTCCAATTAGTCGGTTGACTGTTGCCAAACTTTGCCAAATAGTCACTATTGGTGACAATTTGCAAGCGACCGTTAAAATCTTCTGTAAGATTTTGAATAACTGCTGGAGCGTGTTCATCAAAATTTTTCTTGGACAGAAATACTTTGAGTAAGTCAATATTGGTGTCGCTTTCAAAAGCGTCATAAAAACATTGACTGAACTCTAAATTTGAAAATAATTCCATATCGGAAAAAGCAACGGCCAGAATATGGTTACGCATAAACCCCTGTCGCGATGACTCTTTCCCATAACGAGTTGTCCGCATCAGGTTAATCAGAATGTACACAAACTCATCCATTGTTAAATCTACAGTTGTGACAACCGCAGGAAGAAAGACTTGAGGAGAAGTGTAATCATATTCTGTGATTGTGCTAGAAGTTTGTTTTTTTTCATCAATGACATTAAATTTTAAGCCTTTTTGGATCAAAGCGTAGGGACGAACGCTGAAGCAAGAGTCAGTCATCACGCGACTTCTGCGGGAACCTTCTCCTTCAATTGCAGCGTAACCATAGGTCATGCAATCAGTACAATGCCCGCATAATCCTGCTGTAAGGTAACAGTCATCTTTGCGTTTAGTCTTGTCTTTCTTTTTGGCTTCTTCTCCATATACTACGCGGTCATTAATCATTGCATAAGGAAACACTCCATATTGCCGCATCAAAGCTTTTCCCGTCCGTCGTTCTGGTGCAACCTGTTTCCGTTTAAACATCACCAGTCGATCCATAGGATCAGAATGCGTTAATCCTGCTTGAGTGCGTTCAATATCTTGTTGTTGTCCTCCTTCAGTTGTGAAAATTGCATAGGATTTTGTTTCTCGCAGCATGATAATACTTGCATATTTACCCATTGGTGTTTTCGGAATGCTGCTGACAAAGGATTTGGAATACTCTTGTAAAGAATCAATTTGTGCAATATTGTTGTTAGTCATGGGTCTGTCTCCTAGTAAAATTTGTGAATTCTGGACAATGGCTTAAACAATTTCTGCGATATCGGGATTATTTTTGTCTTTCTGCTTAGTCGCCTTGTATTCTTCCCGTTTTTCGTTGATATGTCTATCTGTGTAATAGTAAATTCCATCAGCCAGACTGTTTTCGAGCTTCAAAAATTCAGCAAATGAACTATCTGCTCTACTCAGAAATACTTCATCAACCACCAGATCGATCAATTCGCTTACCAATTTTCCTAAATCATTACGATAAGGATTAATAAAGCCATCGCCACGTTTAGTTGTTTGTCGTCGTTCCATCGCTTTAAGCACAGTTCCCGAAGCTTGTTGCTTCAATTCAGTAATTGCCTGTGGGGAAGGTTTCGCCCCAGTTAAAGCCATTTGACGCAATTCAGGAATTAAACGAAAAGGAGAACGCATTGCATCTACAACTTCCCGAAAAACTAACTCATAGTTATGTGCTTTTCCTCGTCCATAATCACGATATGGTAAACGAATTTCTAATGATTTTTCAGCAATTTTTGTGACTAAATTCATAAGTTCACCTCCGAAATATTCTAGTAAAATTTCACAAGATTTTGTCAGAACAGGAAACGGAGATTTATCCTCATTCAAACGACCATATTCTTTGTAAAAATGCGCTCCTGCTAATTGATTAACTACCACATCTCCTAATCGTTCAGCAATTTGCTTATCTTTGCTTTGAGACTTAGGACGATGTACGCAACTGGTAATCATCCACAAAGCTGCACATAAATCTAAAGCACGTTCTAAACCATTTTTGTGTCCTGACTCTGTTCCATACAAACTGACTGTATCCGCTCGACTTGCTAATTTAGGATCTTGTTCATTTCCGAGTAATTTGGCAATAATTGCAGGGGGTGAGTCTAGGGTGATAGTCGCTTTCAGTTCGTTAGGATTAGCAACAGGTAAGTAAGGAAGTTCGGTAACATAAACCCGACTGCTAGTAAGACTAAAAATTACTGTTGCAGCGAATGTTGCTTTTGCCCATGCTTCAGTGCGAGTGGGAGGATTTTCATCTCTTTCTCCTACGGAATGTTCCCAAGGAATTAAATAATAGTTTGGTTGAAGCTTTAATTTTGTTTTTTCTTGAATGCTGTCATTGTTTTCATCATCTTCACCCTTAAATTCTAGAGTGCTTTTTGCCATTAATAGTCGTTCGCCCACATATCCCTTTTTTTGAGCAATTCGTTCTGCTTCGCGATTGAAAACATCGATCGCTCTATCGATCCAGTCTGAATCAAGTTTGCTTTGCTCCAACCATATTCTAGGAAAACCCGGTGCTGATTCTCCATAGTCTCGTATTGGTAAAGCAGTAACTTCTCGTAGTGGACGTAACATCCGATCCAAGAATTTTGCATATTCTGGTGTAAAGGAAAATGTCGGCAGTACATACAGATGAATACGACGAGAACTATTGTAATCAGCACCGCTTGGTAAAGCTAAACCTATCAATTTACGCATAATGAATTCTAAATGACAAATAGGACACCAAGGGCGTAGTTTACCAATAGATTTTGCAGGTAAAACCCGGTTAGAAAAATTCCGTCCTGAGTCTCCGAAAACTCCCGTTCTCAATTCTTGGGTATATTCACTAAATTGATTACAAATCGAGCAAATTTTGGAATGACTTTTCTTCTTTTGACGGCTATACCCTGATATTGCATCGTCACTCAAATTGATTTCACTGGCGCAAGAAAAATTTAGGTTTTGCTCTAAATATTTAGTTAAATCTGGAGTAAAGCCAAGTTCGGCAATAATTTGATTCCTACCCTTATTGATATCCATTTTTTGTAGGGAATTGATAGTTTTTTTGTGAACTAATTCCATTACCGTTGCATCATCATAAGATTCTGCGGAGCGTTCCTTAAAATCAGAACCTTTCAAAAAGTGATATGCAGGTATTAGTATGTATTTACCAAGTCCACCACTAGAAAATAAAAATTCATCATTTTTCAGGTTAGATATAATTGCTTGAGGTACATTAAAAGTTTCACAAAACCAAGCTACTCTATCTAAATCTGGAACCAGTTGCTTCAACGAAGTATCTAAGTAGAGAAAATATCGTCTTATTAAAGACCATTTTTCCTGAAAAGATTTTGATGAATTTAAAATGACAGAAAATCGAGTTTGAAATGTTTCTTTCCAATCTGGAGGAGCATTCTTTTTTTCTGCTATCTTTTTAATATCTTCATCGATCTTTTTGGGTTCAGCTTTGTTAGTAATTTCTAAAGCAATTTGCATTAAATTTTCTAAGTCACAAAAAGTATATACATACTTTTCAAAATCAAATTTTTGAGTTCGTATCCCTTCTTTGGCTGCGGACTTCAGCATTTCTGGCGATGGATTTAAACTATTGACAACATTATCTACAATTTTGTTGATTAAATCCGATCTCGAAAAATCATGAATCTGTTTAACTCCAATATATAAGGTTCCTGTTGAAA
>NZ_CEZBFX010000032.1:10635-38706 GCF_982964205.1 Roseofilum sp.
GATCTCGAAAAATCATGAATCTGTTTAACTCCAATATATAAGGTTCCTGTTGAAAAATAGGCTATATCTTGAAAACCTAGTTCTTGACATAAATGATTTTTTACAGCAGTATGTATTGAATTTGTCAAGACTCCTCTAATATCTTTTAATTCGTGACTATAAAGTTTGTATTTTGTCCTAAATTCTGGAGCCAAATCTTTCAAATAGTTTTCTAATGAAAAAACCAAGTCAGATGGTGATGTAACCGATGCAATAGTATCAGCAATTCTGACTAAAATCCAAAGCAAGTTACCATTCTCATCATTTGAAAGCAATAAATCTCCATGATGCGTACTTCTTTTACTAACATTTCCAGATCGCATCAAATGTGCGTCTACTTCACCAGCAAAATCAACTAAATTAAGATTTTCATATTCTTTCTCTAGTCTTTCTAGAGGAATCGAAAATTCGGAATTGCCGATTTTTTGAAAGTCGTTAAACTTATGGATATCGTGAATACTGTACAAAGCTAGAGCTTTACGAATACTTGAATGATTTAAGCCATAACAGAATATTTTTTCAGCTTCAATAAACTTAATAATCTCGAATAAACCAAAAGCTCCATTAAGAATATGTCCGAGCATTGATTGTTCAGCTAAATGAGGATAATCTGGCCCTCCTTTCGCCAGGAGCAGATGATAATTTTTGTGATACATAGCTGGAATAACGATATCTATGTAATCTTGAATAGTCTGCTTTAGTTCTAATTGTCTCATATTCATCACTTCTTGGTTATCACACTAACTATTGTACAAGCTACTGGAAGAGCCTTTTTCCTACTGGATTAGCCGATATTCGTACTGATTCTTTTCCACATGACGCTTATCGAACTGATACCCGCGTTGCTTCAAGCTATGCATGGTGGCGGAGAAGCGATGGCTGATTTTGTCTACCAGTTCCTGGGTGGAGTACCAGTTGCCGTCAGACATCAGATGCAAGAGGCGATCGCCTAATGTTTCCTTCATCGGTCTTTCCCTCAAGTTGGGAATATTTTCAATTACAATTACCAGTATGGCATAGAAATCGCAAAAGTGCAATTACAAATTTAGATGGTTCGGAAAAAAGAAACGATTACACTGTCAATCCCGACAGGAACGAAGGCAAAACTGGAGGCGATCGCAGCTCGTCTGGAAATTCTCTGGGGAAGCAAACCCAGTATCTCCGGTTTACTGGTGGCGATCGCCGAACAAGCACCAGAAACCCAAAAGCTCTTTACCCTCAACAGCAGTCAAGTCCAGGCATTGCGTCAAGCGCTCAATCTCCTTGATGATGAGGGCTACATTGGAGAAGCTCGGACAATTCTGGATCTGTTGCTCAAACATGGAAATCTAACCCCACCCCTAAGACAATCCTTTGAGCAACTAGACAAACAACTGAGTCAAGCATGGCGTATTCGGGTCGATCGCTATATCGATCGCCAACAACCCTTTCGCCTGTGGTACGAAAATGCTCAAAACAGCAGGCTTATGTTTACCGTGCGATATGCTCAAGTCTCCTTTCATGAAAAGCGCTCCTACCTGGAGATTTGGTGCGATGAGACCGAAGATCTGATCAATACAGAGTTCCCCGAACTGATCCACAATCGTTGTTTGCGTTTCAATCGTATTCTGTCTATTGAAGATACTCCAGGATATTGGCAGCCGGAAGGTTTGCAAACCCTAGAAGTGTACTTGCACTTTTACAGGGGAATGGTCAGAGCCTATGAACCCAAAGGAGATGAAATCCAAGATCTAACTATTGGAGAGGTAAGACAGGTTGTGCGGCAAGTATCCAATCCCTTCTGGTTATTGCGGGAAGTGCGGCGCTATGGTGAAGACTGTGAGATTATCGCACCGCAGAAATTGCGCGATCGCTATATCGACGAACTGCGAAAGCAATGTCAGCGATATGGGATGGAGATGCCAGAACGGGAGTAAGGATAGGCGCGATCGAAAAGGCGATCGCGCCTTAATTCATCTTGGTGCAAATTGGTAAGCCATACCAGCAGGGAGCTTCAACCTCAGCCGACGAGAGTCATCCTGGATATCAATCTGATAATAAGAACCACGCAAATGAACATTACGAATCAAACTCACTGGAGGCATATTAATCACATCATAGCTAATCACTTGATGGGAAAACATCACATCCAAAGGATTGAGAGCATTGCGATAGAAAAACTCTTGTTCCGAAACTGAAGCTTTCACCTCTTGCAAATTGTTACAAGTAACTTCTGCCTTACTCAGCCATTTCCCCAAACGAATCCACTTCGGAAAGCGAATCTTTTGGGAACTAATCGCAAAACATTCAAACTTGCTCTCTGGCGCAACCTCCTTATTGCGTCCAAAACTCGGCCAGTTTTTCGCTGTTTTTTGCATCTCCACATGGTAGTTGTTATTAGCATACTTCCAAGTCGTGAGGACAGTTTGGTAATGGACTGGATAAGCAGGAGTCACATAAAGTCCCTGTTGATTCAAAGGGGTAAGATGTTCCTCATATTGGGGAACTTGATAGCGGCAAAAGTAGCGATAAGACTCAGTTTCATTAACCGTAGTTGCATATTGAGGATTATCCACCAATCCCAACGCATAACAGAGGGCATAATTGTGAATAATCGGTTCAGTTTCATACAGTCTCCCAATTTCACGAGTAGCGAAATAGAGACTATCATGAAGTTCCAGTTGCAGGTGATAAATAAAAGCCATAGTTGTTGTTCTATCAAATCCGGAAAATAAGTGATGGTAAGTCATTGCGAATGGAACGCAGTGGAATGAAGCAATCTCTACAATCTCGCGAATCTTGGTGATTGCTTCCCTGCGGTTGCAATGACAACTGTTTAAACAGATTTGATATTATTTCGCAGCAGCAGGTTTCTTCGGTTTCATATGAGCTAAAGCATAGGTTTTTGCTTCACCATCTGCCGTTGTTAACAACTCTTTCAGCTTGTCTTCATTGCCGATAATTTCCTTCACTTCCGTTAAGAGTGGCGTGAAGTTATCCCCGATATAATCCTGGTGAACCAGATACTCATCTTGCATTAAATCAGTCATTGTTGTTTGCGCTGCGGCGATTACATCATCTTCATTCAAGGGATCGTACCCTCCCAGTTTTTCTCCTTGCTTCAAAATATCATAAATCGCTTGAGTCCAGCGCAGATTGCTGGTAATTTCTCCATCAGCAAAAACCACACCAATACAGTGATTGCGAACCCGTCCCGTGCGAGTGGTTTGCGCTCCATAATGGCGGGTGCGTAAAATATTGTTGAAGACATAGAGAAAACTGGCTTCTGTGGGATCTTTTAGGGTGACGATACTGGGAAAAAAGACCTGGGGTTTAATGTGATCTTGTGGGTTAATGCGACTGGTAACTTCTCCCTTGTTGCTATCCCCTTCTCCCTTAGAAGCCATGGTTCCATTTTCAAAGGGAGCGTTTAGAGTAAAAGATTCGTGAGACTCAGCAAAATCAGTGATGGAAAAAGCAGTATCAACCACAACTTTTGATTTCTCCGAACCGGAATCGCCGATCGCAAATCCGTAGATAATACAGTCGGGATTGTCCATAGCAAATTTTACATTGTACTCGCACTCTTCAGCCGTCATCAATCCGTAGTTTCGCAGGAGTTCCCGACCAACGAGACGCTCTGGTGTAGATTGTTTGCGCTTGAACATGGCAAGGCGACTAATGGGGGTTTGATCTTGGATTCCGGCACGAACTCGTGATTTATTTAACTCGCCATCCGTTTGAAAGAGAGGATAGGATTCGGTGACACGGATGGTGAGGAAGTGAGCATATTTTCCCATGGGTTTATAAGGAATAGCATCATGGAAAAATTTGGCATCGACAGTAGTTAGAAATGACATAGTTTTGGTCTCCTAAATATAGTGAAAATAGGTTGTTTTGGGCAGGTTTGGGCGGGTTTACGAAATTTTTGATCGATTTACAGATTGATCGTAAAACCCGCCCCTACGAGTCTTTTTTGTTTTGTTCATATTCTTGATTTTCTTTGTCATCTTCGAGGCGATAGAGGAATTCGCAGGTATCGCGAATGAGGTTAATTTGTCGTCCGGCTAAACGGGCGCGATCGCCAGAAAAAGACTTCTCGAAAACTTCCACAACAAAATATTGAGCAAACTCCAATATTTTCTGTCGTTCTTCTTCTCTATTGTTGGATGGATATACCCAACGTCCTTCAGCCGTGGAATTATGCACCCGATCCATGAGTTTAGAAATCTCAGCAGCAACAGCAGCAACGAGCATTTCTCCTTGAAAGACGGCAGATTCAGCTTTGAGCATGGTTTCAGCAGCAATATCAATGGGTTTCAAGACAGCATTGGCTTTGGGGTTATATCGCTTATTGGCGCGATAGAACTGGCGATAGAGTTCGGTGAGTTTTTTGGGATGGTTTAAGGCGGATTCTTCTGACACGATTAACTCCCGATCTTCATAACTACAATAGGGATCGAAACAGGGATAAAAGGCATAGGCATAGAGACGGATTTTCTTAATTGAAACATTCTCGATATTTTGTCGGCGCACCCATTCATTGAGTGAATGAAATACAGTCAGAGGACTGGTTTGCAAATCTCGCGCCAGTTCCGAGAGTTTACCCCAGTGGGCATCATATTTTCCTTTGCCTTGTTTGGCGTTAACATCGAGGTGAATGGCATAGGCAGCAGTGAGGACTTTAAGGGGTGCAGGATAAAGTTTTGTGCCGTGCTTTTCCTTCCAGCCTTCGAGGATATAGTCGAGGCGAAAATAATCGGCTTGCACTAAGGATTGGAAAGCTTGGGGGGCGCTATCGAGGAAAACGGTTTGCTCGAATTCTGCGCCATCCTTAAACGGGGGAATAGGAGATTCAGAAACAACGGTTTTCACATCTAAAATTAGGGGAAACGCAAAGGCTAACCAAGTGGGCATTACCCAAGATTCGGTATCGGTTGGATCTCGCCCTGGGGGGAGTGCCATAAAGTAGAACGTGAGAGGCTGATTTTCGGGATACGAGAGCTTGAATGTGCGGTCAAATTTGCGGTTGGGATCGTCTTCGGGTAAGGCTTTTTTCGTTGCTAAATTTTCTTCCATGAGAAAAACATCGGCGCTTTGATAATTGTCCCGGCTAAAATCAGCTTTCAAGTCATCGTTGATAAAATGGTTACGCAGACTCGTATTAAACCGAGTTTGAGCAATATTCCGGTAAGCTTGATGTAGAAACTTGTTGGTTTCCGGGGTGAAGTAGTAGGTGGGATAGAAGTAGAGATAGCGATATTTGCCATCCTCAAAGCGTTTGCCAACGGCTTGGGTTTGATTCATCAAAATTTGCCTGAGCATCATCTCTGTGCCCGAAATACTGGAGATATTGCGCTTGGCATTGGAGCCGCCTAACATCTGTTTATTGGTGTAAACTTGGGGAGTGAATAAAACGGCTGACTCCATTTGTTCGCTGACGCTATAGGGAGAATGGGAAATGGAGCAAATGAGCTGTTTTCCTCGTCCGGGTTTTTTCGCCAGTTGGTAATGCTCCAATTCTTTGAAAAAGATGTCAGCTTTTGCCAATTCTTGCGGTTGATTATCGGGTAACATTACCACTTGTTCCACCCATAACCGCACATCTTCCCAACCATCGGCTAAGGAATATTGCTCTAAAATGGGATTAATGAGTTGGGCAATATGGGAAATTAGCTTTTCACAGGTTTCGCGCACGTCTTCGATACCGGGATGGTGTTGGAGATATTTAGCTGCGAGAAAGTACCATTCATAGGGAACGCCTCCGGTATTTCCTTTGAGTTTTAAGGCTTTTAAGCTCTGGTTAATCTGCTGAATTTCGCGAATTTGCGGTAAGTATGGTTCCAGTTGCCAAAATTTGGCGACTTCATGCACTAAATCGAGATTGGGTAATGGGGATAATGTCTTCTCTTTTTTGCGAGTAGCTTCAATTTTGTGGACTTGCTCTCCCCAAATCTTGCGGGTGAGAGCATCTCCGAATTCCGCGAGGCGATCGCATCTGATATCATCGCTGAAGCTAAAGTCATAGTCGGCTGAGAGTACCTGTTTTTGCTGAAACTTGATTAAGTTATCGCTGCGGCTTTTGGCAACGGAAGGCTTTTTATCATGTAAAATCCGCAAGGTTGCCTGTAATGCGACTTGCATTAAGCCCACAATATCGAAAAACTGTTCGTAATAATCAGCATATTTCATGCCTTTACCATCGCGACTAAATCCCGTTTGTCGCAGAACTAATTGATTTCGACATAAGGCTTTAATTTTGTCTACGACTCGGTTAGGTAAGTCTTCCCTGGAAATGGGGGGAGCATCTCGATGAGCGAGGTAAATTACGCCTGTGGGAAGATAGAGTAAGGGTTTGTAATAGTTACCCTCTCCCCCAACCCCCTCTTCCGTGGGAGATGTGTTGCCCTCTCCCCCAACCCCCTCTCCCACGGGAGAGGGGGCATTTAGAGCTGTATTGCCTTCTCCGCAAACTCCCACGGGAGAGGGGGCATTTAGAGAAGTATGAGCTTCCATTAAGGCGTTATTGACGACATTGGTTAGCACGCCTCGGTTTTCAGAAATGCTGTGATAGGTAAACTTTAGTTCTCCGTCGCTGAGGCTATGAATGAGTTGTTGCAGGCGCGGAGTTTCTGCATCTTGGGGATGTTTGATAATGGAGGAAAGGGAGTCGGCTAAACAGGCAAGTTCGGCTAGGCAAATGAGAGTGCGATCGCGTAAAGTCGGATTTAGTCCAAATTCGGAAAAATTCCAGTTCGTTCCCCATCTTCTCTGAGCATTGTAGGCAACACAGAGTAAATCATCAATATAGTCTTGATAACCCTGGGGATTTTCGGGATCTAAAAACCGATCTAATCCCAATTGGAGGATTTTCTGGGCAATGATTTGCCGATGCTCTTCCTTTTGCAGATTCCGGCAATCTTCCGGCACATCGGCAAATTTCTCAAAGTCATGGAGAATAAACCCGGCAATCAGTAAGCGGCGCTCTGGCTCATCAATTTCCCGGCGCACGGTGGTATTCAATTTTTGCAGTTCTCGCTCGACTAAGTTAGCGGGAAATAATCCATTGAGTAGATGGGTGTTCAAGGATTGATCGGCAGCATTGCGGCGATCGTATCCTTCTTCGCGCTCCTCATCTAGGCGATCGAAATATTTGCCACCTTTAGCCGTTACGCCAATTGTATATTTGAGTAAATAGGGAAGCACGTACTCGGCAAAATCCGCCATGATGCGATCGCCTGGATTTTCTGCTGTAATGGCTTGTTTGAGTAGCTTTAGCGTCAGCAGTTCGGTAGGTTGTGAGGCAATTTCACGAGTTGTTTTGTCTAAACCGAGATCGATTTCTTCTGAATCCCATTCCTCTTCTAAGTCTTCGTCTGTTTCTGGTTCAGAGGGATTGCCAATATCAAATAGGGAAAGTTGTTGTGTTTTTGGATCGGATTTCCGTTTTTTAGCCACGATCGTCCTCTAGGGGATCTAAATATTGGATAATTTGTCTTTGATACTTGGGATATTCCTGTAGAGCGAGTTCAATTCTATTGTAGACTTGTACTGGATCGATTTCATCATACAGATAGATTAATTGATTTCTTAACCTATTCAAGGATTCTAAATTTTCAGCTAATTCTAATTCAAGAATATCATATTTGCTGATTTCAAGAAATAGATCGCAATCCTTTTTAGTTTGTGATATACCTAGGCTGTTGAGCAGATGTAGATTGACATCTAATGCCACTTCAGAGGCAAGGTGTAATAAGCGCTCGACAACTAATTGTGTATGGGAATTCTTGAGGTAGTCGGCTAACACAATGAAACGGAAAGACTCCAAGTGATTCAGATAATGATTCAAAAAGTCAAGTTTTCTGGAAATAATATGGGAATTGATTTCTAAACAATCCATTCTTCATCTCCTTTGCTCTTCAAGGTGTACGCGAGAGTATCGATCAGCAGTGCCGATTGTCCGAAGGCAATAGAATAAGGTGCGCTAGGATCGAGCAGACTGTTGGCATCGCTGATGGGGTAAATCTGGAAATGCATCGGCAAACGTAGACGCGATCGCACTTCACCCACTGGAAACCGCAACACATAGCTCACCAACCCCTGACGCTTCAGACGCTTATTAATACCATCGATCCAAGGATTTTCGGGTTGCCAAACTTCCAACCCCACCAAAACCTGAACCTTCCAGGCATCCGCCACCGGTTGCAGATCTCCGGGATAAATGAACCGCCAATTAAGGCGCTCTTCCCGATAAGCGTGCAGTTTCATAAACCCCAAGCAATGGCGAAATTGTCCCTTGGGAATCACGGTATTCAGGCGATCGCCAGTTTCCCGAAGCGAATACATAAACGCCTTCTCCGTCATCACTTCGACATCCAAATTTCCCAAAATCCCCGGTAACTCATAGGTTTTGAACCGATCTGCCTCATGGGTTTCCGTCAGATCGTATAAACCGTATTGCAAGCTACTCGAACCCCGGAAACTTGCCGCATCTTCTAAAATTGGATTTCCTGTTTTATTTCCTGATAGCTCTTGCCATTCTCTTTCCCATCGTTTGCTCAAGCCATATAACTTGACTAGACGAGTCTTAAAAATCTGTTCCGATATCGATTCAAAGGCTTCAGCACTTTTCTCGTAAATGGCTCTAACTGTCTTATGCTTCAACTTGCTGCACAAAACCATCGACTGCACCGCACCCCACCGGGAATAGTAACCGCGAAAGTCATTGATTTGGCGATAGTTTTCGGTAATTTGCTGGTGGGAAAAGGGGCGATCGCAACGGCTTCCTAGTTCTAAGGGTGCAGTTTCTCCACTAAACAGGCGTTCAACCAAAAACTGGGGAACCAAAGCATAAGCCGTAAAGCCATCAAACGGGATATATTTTCCCTCCCGATGGTAGCCCTCATGTCGTCCCAATCGTCCTAATCGCTGAATAAAATTACCCCCATCTGCCGCTTCAAAGAATAGGAAGTTAATCTTAAAGTCAACCCCCACATCAATGGTGCTGGTTCCAATCACCAAATCTGCCGAGAGAGACTGAGCTTTAACTTGTTTTCCGGATAATCCGGTATTTTCGCCAACCTCTAAGCCATAGGGAGAGAGTAAGTTACTAAAAAATGGAGTGAGTCGCTTGACTGCGGCAATAGAATTCAGAATAATTGCGCCTTTACTGCCTGGCTTTTCCTGAAACTGTTTGACAATCAACTCGCTGTTGTCTTTTAGCCACTGTTCTGAAGAATTCCCTGATGATTCCAACGGGATGAAGTTTAGCACTATTTCTCCCGTAACTCTGCGCCAATCTTGTTCTGACAAGGCTTGCGCTTCCTCTGGAGTCTCTGGAAATTGATACTTCTGCTCGTCGATTGGATTGATTTCACAGCAACGAAATCCAGCATCTTTTAATTTTTCTTTGAACTCTGAATTCGGTGTAGCTGAGAGAAATAAAAACTTTTTACGCCGGTTGGTACAGCGAATTAAAAGCAGAGTATTGATGACGCTGGCAATTTGGGGAGCGGCAAAAACATGGAATTCATCAAAGATAAATAAGTCAAAGTTTTTATCGAGTCTTTGCCATAATCGATCGGGACTGTCTTTCGGGGTGAGATATGCGCCTCGATGGAGATAGTGAAAGATATCTGGGTTGGTTAAAATAATATCAGATTGCATGATGCGAGTGGCGATCGCCCCAGATTTCTTCAAACCCTCTTGTTCAGCATACAGTTCTAACTCTGCCCCACTTAACCGCACCACCCGCAGATCGTTGCGCGGTTTGAACGTGGCGATATAGTCTTGAACCTGCTTCTCTTGATCTCGCGCCAATTCATTGGTGGGGTAAAGGGCGATACAATATTCTTTACTTTGCAAACTGGATAAATAGGCGGCTAAACTCTTACCATCTCCCGTCATCGCCGTATTAAACACCACATCAATGTCCGGATTTTGTAGCGCTTTCCACGTCTCCAACTGATGCCAAGATAATCGCCAATTTTCGGGGAGTTTAATCTTGTCAATTGATTCGGTTGCTGGACAAGAATAAACAGATTTTAGGGTAATGGCATACTCATTCATGGGTTAATTGCCTTGAGTAAAAATAGTTTTTTCATCGCTTCTTCACTCATCACACTCACTATTCTACAAGTCACTGGAAAAGGACTTTTCCTAGGTGCGATCGCCTAACATTTCCTTCATTTCCATATTTTTGTGTCCGTAACTGCTTGATATCTCCCATAATAGTTCTGAAAATAGAGAAAATCAACAACTACACCTAAAAAGTGTCCGTACAAACATGAGTCGTAAAGGTCAATCCATAACTCTATCCGTATCCGAACGAGACAAAGCCCATTTAGAGCAACTTGCGGAAGAATTCGGCATGACATGGGGAGACAAGCCGAATATCTCCAAGTTAATTACGGCGATCGCCCGGCAACAGCTCCGCATCGCTCCCAATAACGACTGGTTACCGGAGCGGATCGAACTGCTCAACCGCGTTAGAAATCTACTAGTCGATCATCGAGAAGTCACAGAAGCCAAGGAAATTGCCCAAATATTGTGCGATCGCGGCGAACTCTCGCTTCCCCTAAGACAAGAAATCGAAGCCTTTCTCAACGCTCCCATTCCCGCATGGAGAGAACAAATTGAAACCTTCATCGATCGTCAACAACCCTTCCGCCTCTCCTACCGAGATGCCGCCGATCGCCTGTTTCATTACACAGTTCTTTATGCTCGCATTATCCCCATTGAAAAACGAGAATATCTGCTCTGTCGTTGCCAAGAAACGGAAGGGAATTACGATATCAAAGAACTCTGCCACAATTGGAGCCTGCTGCTAGAGCGCATCCAAGAAGCCGCCGTAGTTTCTGTTAACCAAAAATGGCAACCCGACTTAGAATACATCACCGTAGAATTGCGCCTATCTGGAGGATTAGCCTTTGGATACCGCAGCAAACCCGGCGATCGCTCCGTTGGCAACCTCGAAGGCGATCCCCCCACTCGACAGGTAATCCGCCAGATCTATAGTAGCTTCTGGTTCATGCGCGATATTCGCCCCTACGGGAAAAACTGTGAGATTATTGCACCGCAGAATCTGCGCGATCGCTACATTCAAGAACTGCGAAAGCAATGTCAACAATATGGCATTGCTTTCGCAGAAGAGGGCGATCGCCCCTAATCCTCTCAAACCTTCTTGACATTATTAAATATCGAACTCTAGGTTTGATACAATCAACCCATTTAGTCTTTCAACGGGAGATAAACCAGTTATGACACTCTTCGGTAACCTGATCTGGTTGATTTGTGGTGGATTCATCTCTGGATTGGGCTATATTATCGGTGGTCTGGGTATGTGTATCACCATTATCGGAATTCCGTTCGGTTTACAAACCATGAAAATTGGTTTTGCCACCTTTACCCCATTTGGTAAAGAGATCGAAGTGAGTCCCGGTGCATCTGGCGTAATTCCCATGATCTTGAATATCATTTGGGTGGTTTGCTTTGGTTGGGAAATTGCCCTTTCTCACCTCCTCCATGGGGCGCTTTTATTTATTACCATTATTGGTATTCCTTTTGCTCAACAGCACTTTAAGTTAATTCCTTTAGCCTTGTTTCCCTTCGGACGGGAACTTCATTAGCTGGGGTGCTTCTAAGAAAATACCGAAGCTAACCCCCCGATCGCCTAAGAGTAGACGGTTACAATTCTGGAACAGTCTATTCGTGTTTCCGCTTGTTTTTTTTCCAGAATTGGATTATAACAGCTAAGAGGTAGCCAATAGTATCCGGGTAATCCCAGATGAATTTAGGAGACAGTTAGCTAAAGCAGCGAACGGAGATTTGACCTGATGAATGTGAGTTTTGTTCTTTTGACCTTTTCAACCCTGATGGCTGCCGTGTTTAATCCTCTGGTATCCGATCGCGTTTTATCCAACCAGTCGAAAATGTCCTTACTAGAGCAGCTTGAGCAAGATCAAGTGCAGTGTAATGTGTTTGTGGTTGAAGGAGATCGCCTACAAAGAGTGTGTCAACTTCGCTAGGTTATGGTTTGAGGTACTCTAGCAATAGGTACTCTAGCAATAGAAAATGTCCTAGCACTCTCTTTCTCTGCTATAGAACTCCTCTCTTCTATAGAGTACAGCCTGAAATCTTAGATCCCAAACCATACAAGCTATTGCCTATTGCCTATTGCTATCAGGGAGTTAATCAGTTGAATTAATCGCTGTTCCTCACTAGCCGGTAATGCAGGAGAAATGGGTAAATATAGTAGGGTTTGTATTAGTTCTTGAGCGTGTGGTAACGGGCTTCCTTGCGGTGTCGGAATGGCAATTAAGCTCGTATTTCCTTGAGTAGCATCAAAGCCAGAATCGCGCAGTGTTTTCATCCAAAGCTTAGGCGATGGAGTTTGAATCGGAACGACCCAAAACGAGTGTTGAGTAGCACGATATCCGGGCCAGATAACCGAACTATCGAGTTGACTTAAAAGCCTTTTTGCTCTAAGGATACGATCGCCATAACTCGGACAAGTTTGCAGCCGATGAGCCAAAAATTGCAATAACAGTTGAGGGGGTTTTTGCCTCAGTTGGGGGATGAGTTCCCTAGATCTAAACCCTCTGGCGCTCGATCCGATCTCCCGATCTACATCTTTACCTAGGAGCTGTATCGATCGCACCAGAGCATTATACAGATAAGGGTCACAGATCGCTTTAATAGCTAAATATTTGATCAGGCGTTGTCTATACCAGCGATCGCCTTTGAGGGGATAGCGATCGCCAATTTCTCTCATTTTATTGGCCAGAGCGTAATCACGAACAATCGCCACACCACCCCCCAATGCCGTACAAGTCTTGATCGGGCCGAAACTAAATAAACTCACCTCTACTTGTTCATCCCCCAAGTAATAAGACTGAGCAAAAGCTTGGGCACAATCTTCTACCAAAATAATCTGATGTTGGCGACAGAGGTCAATATACGGCGCGAGAGGAATAATTGATCCAAACAAATGGGCCATGACAAATAGACGGGTCTGAGGCGAAATGAGGCGGCGGAAATGGTCTAAATTAGGAGCTAAGGTATCTAAGTCTAGATCGACAGGAATGGGAACCAGACCATGAAATTCAACAATCTCAACCATGTGGCGTACATTCACCCCACTCATGAGCACCCCGGTCCCTGGAGGAAAATCCAGTGCTTGCAAGAGCAAATCGAACGCTGTTCTAACGGAGAGGGTGACTTGAAGAGAACGGGAAGGGGGCCAATGGGAAGCGATCGCCCCTTCTAATTCTAATCTCGACTGTGAACCCCCAACGAATCCACCGATCAGATCTGGCCATTGCACATCCAATCCCAAGCGTGGATAGGTTTTCAAAGCTCAGTTCCTATCAACCAATAGGTCGTCATCATCCCTTTCCCCTTCACCTCAATTTCACCCCGCTTTTCAAATGAATAGCGATGTTTAAGCCGTTCATAGGCCGCTTCAGTCACCTGAATTTTACCCGGAATGCCCATAGATTCCATACGCGAAGCCACATTCACCGCATCTCCCCACAAATCATAAATAAACTTCGCCATCCCAATTACCCCAGCCACCACAGGACCTGTACTCATGCCAATTCGCAATTGAAGCGGTTGACCATTCGGTTGACGAAAGCGAGGAATTGCCCGTTGCATATCCAGCGCCATTTGGGCGATCGCCTCCGCATGATCCTCACGGGGCATCGGAATCCCACTGACCACCATATAAGAATCCCCAATAGTTTTAATCTTTTCCACTTGATGTTTTTTCGCCAATTTGTCAAATTGAGAAAAGATTTCATTGAGCAAATTGACCAACTCCGTTGCCGAAATTCCTGAAGACATGCGGGTAAAGCCCACGATATCAGCAAACAAAATGGTCACCTCATCAAAGCGATCGGCGATCAAATTTTTCTCTTCCTGTTTCAGCCGTTGGGCGATCGCCCCGGGCAATATATTTAAGAGCAAATCTTCCGACTTCTCCTGCTCTGCCCTTAAGGCGGCTTCCGCCTCCTTCCGCTTTGTAATATCCTCTACTGTTCCCTCACAAAACAATAAATTTCCTTGCTCATCGCGAACGGCTCTAGCCTTCTCAGAAGTCCAAATAATACTGCGATCCTGGCGATACACCTGAGAATCAAAATTAGAGACCGCATTTTCCCGCTCAATCAACCTCATAAACTCTTCTCGACGACCTGGATCGACATAAAGATGAGTCCCCACATTTCGCAAGCGCTCCATTAACTCCTCTGGAGACGAATAACCATACATCCGAGCCAAAGCTGGATTGGCACTCAAATAGCATCCATCTGGAGTCAGTTGAAAAATACCTTCGGCTGCATTCTCAAAAATACTTCGATATTTTTCTTCTGCCGCCCGCATAGCATCCACAACTCGCTTGCGTTCCGTGATATTCCGAGCTACCCAAATCACGCAACTATCTGGCATCGGAGAAACACTAGCAGCAAACCACACCTCATTTCCCTGCGTATCCTGAGAGAGAAAATCCCGATTTTCCGCCACCATTCCTGGCATCAGAGAAACAGGCAAAGAATACTCTAAGTTCATGGTTTGCCCCGTTTCTACAACCGCCTGAATTTGCTGGGCAAAAAGCTCTGCTTGTTCGGGAGGAAAAACATCATAAACCGTTTTTCCGATGCGATCGGTCGTGGGACTAAACAAGGTCTCCGAATTCGTCGAAACTACCTTCATAAACCGACCTTCAGCATCAAACACCGTAATAATATCCGTCATCGCCGCAAACAATGCCCGCAATTCTGCCTCAGACACCCGCAGCGCTGCTTCCACCCGTTCCCGTTCGGCTACCTCCACGGTTAACTGATCCACCGCCTGCTTTAACTCAACCGTTCTTTCCTCAACTCGCTGCTCCAACTCTTCATTCAGTCGCCGCAGTTGCTCCTCTGCTTGCTTACGCTCGGTAATATCCTCAACCGTTCCCTCGTAATAGAGCAAATTACCCGCCTTATCCCGCACCGATCGCCCATTCTCGGAAATCCACGTTAATTTGCCATCCAACCGGCGAATCTGGGACTCAAACCCCACAATAGAATCGTACTGCTCTAGCAAATTAATAAATTCTTGTCGTCGTTGAGGATCGAGATAAAGCTGAGACTCAACATCAATAAGCATACTTTTCAAGTCTTCTGGGGAGCCATATCCATAAATTCGAGCTAAAGCCGGATTAGCACTTAAATAGCGCCCGTCGGGAGTCGTCTGAAAAATGCCCTCCACTGCATTTTCAAAAATCGTCCGATACTTATTTTCTGCTTCGCGTAGAGCTTCTTCTGCTTCTTTGCGTTCGGTAATATCAATTCCGACTGTAAAAGCCGCCTTATTCCTATCATATTTTTGGGCCACAATCAAGAATATTCGATGTTTTCCCTTAATACGCATCGCCACTTCCCGAAAGGCTTCCAGAGTATCACTGGCAAAGAAATCTTGCACAAATCGATCGAATCCATCACTACTCCCTAAAAAGCCCAAGGGTTTGCCAGCAAATTCTTCTGGGGGCAAATTAAAGATCTCTGCTAAATGACGATTAACTCCCAGGTAGCGCAGATCGTGACTAATCCAAGAGACCGTTCCCGGTACCGCTTCTAAAATGGCTTCTAATTGATCTTTAGCCGTGCGCAAGGCATGAAGGGCTTGATAGCGTTCAGCAATCTCTGCCACAAACTGATCGTTAGACTCCTTGAGCGCTGCCGTGCGAGCCTCTACCTCAGACTTGAGTTCAGCTTCTGTTTTTTCCCATCGGCTTTCCCAGTCAGCCTGAGTTGACCGCAGTTGATGTTGCAAGTTAATCACTTGCTGGCGCAGGCTGACTAATTCCTGTACCAATTCTTCTTTCGTTTTATCCTTGTCTCTCATCGGCTGGTGTTTCGGACTGAGTCCGACATGAACAGGTACCTGTAAGGAACGGTGCATCATGTTTTTATGGTTGGTATGGTTGGCATCAGCGGCAAACTGTCTTGCTGCTTATCGCACCCTGTCACATCTGGAGTTGTAGCAATTAGATTAGATGGAGAAACTTACTTGGCGAGGAAGTATCGTTACATCCGCTCAGATTAGGACTGAGATTTGTTCTAATATTGAGCTATGATAATAGATTTTATGATGGCTGAGGGTCATAGATCTCTAAGTCCATTTAAGTTTTAGTCAAAGATAAAAGAGTGTTATTATCCTCTCTCCAAGGAGATTGTCAAGGGAACCGGATCATCTGAAGAAGACAGTCGATCTATGTTGGAATGTCAAGGGTCATGATAGGATAAGCCTCTGATCGCCTAACTGTTCTATTGTGTCTTTCTAGAGGACTTAACGCCAAGGGACGATCTGCCAATTGTGCTTGTTTGTTTTATGATTCAGGAGTTGATGATGAGCGATCGGCCGATTCCAGTAATTGTCAATGGTGCAGCCGGGAAAATGGGCCGAGAGGTCATTAAGGCTGTTTCCCAAGCTGAGGATATGAAGTTGATTGGGGGGGTGGATCTCAATCCGGATCATAAGGGCAAGGATGTAGGAGAAGTAGCTGGATGTGGCCCTCTAGAAGTCCCCGTTCTGAATCAGTTGGAGTCGATGCTAGCCTATGGGACTCAAGAGAGTCAGTTGGGGGTAATGGTAGATTTTACGCACCCGGATTCGGTCTATGAAAATGTCCGCAGTGCGATCGCCTATGGTATTCGTCCGGTGGTTGGGACAACCGGTCTGAGTCCCCAGCAACTCCAAGAGTTGGCAGAATTTGCCGATAAAGCCAGTACGGGGTGTTTAGTAATTCCGAATTTTTCTATTGGTATGGTTCTATTACAACAGGCGGCCATCCAAGCGTCAAAATATTTCGACCATGTAGAGATTATTGAACTCCATCATGACCAGAAAGCAGATGCTCCCAGTGGAACAGCGATAAAAACGGCCCAATTGTTAGGTGAGTTAGGTAAATCTTATAATCCTCCCAAGGTCAAGGAGAAGGAAAATATAGCGGGAGCGAGGGGAGGTTTAGCGGATGAGAATATTCGGATTCATAGCGTGCGCCTTCCAGGGTTAATTGCCCATCAGGAAGTCTTATTCGGTTCCCCTGGAGAATTATATACCTTACGCCACGATACCAGCGATCGCCTTTGCTATATGCCTGGCGTTCTGTTAGCTATTCGTAAAGTCTTAGAACTGAAAACTCTGGTCTATGGTCTGGAGAAGATTCTGTAATTTATAATTTATAGAGTTTAGTTTCTTTAACTGATGACATTACAGCTCGAAGCGCTGTAATTCTACAGCATCCCGGCCATCCACCTCTTTTAAGTAAACTTTCACCTTTTCTTCCCTAGAGGTGGGCAACTGTTTCCCCGCGAAATCTGGGTGAATGGGTAGCTCCCGATGGCCCCTATCCACCAACACCACCAACCAAATTTCTGCCGGTCTTCCATAATCACTGACTGCATTCAGAGCCGCTCGAATCGTTCGCCCTTTATAGATGACATCATCAACTAAAACGACGGTTTTCCCTGATAAATCGAGGGGAATTTCTGTCTTTGCAGGCGTTCTTACCCCAATTTGCTCCAAGTCATCCCGATAAAATGTCACATCTAATGCTCCCACCGCAATAGGGGTTTGTTCGAGCAACATGATTTGTTCAGCAATTAAATGGGCCAAAGGAACTCCACGGGTATGGATACCCAATAGCACGATTTGGGATAATTCCCCTGATTTTTCAATAATTTGGGAAGCTAACCGAGTTAAGGTTCGACGAATTTCGTCAGCATCAAGAATTTCAACAATTTGAGTGGCCATAATTGCACTGAGATAGGGAGGACTTCGGACAAGTTTCGGGGAAGTGGTCTTTTGATTATCGTCGATTCACCGGAAAAAAGCGAGGGCGATCGACAGGGTAGCTCAGAAGAGGTCTAAGCCCCAATCCGAGAGGCGGAATCCCAGGCTAATCCCTAACCCTAACCAAATGAGAAAACAATGGCGAGTTAGGCTTAGGGCTTTGCTGATAGAAGTGGGGGTAATGGGGTGGATACGATCGCCTAAAAGGGGTTTGATTTTGATCGTTGTGCCGTAGCGATTGACTCCCCCTAATTGCACTCCTAAAATGGCTGCATAGACACATTCACTCCATCCAGAATTAGGGCTAGGGTCATGGACTGCATCCCGTTTGCACAGAACCCAAACTTTTTTTAATTGACCGGATAATAGACCCAGAGTAATCACTGTTAAGCGACAGGGAAGCCAAGTTAGTAAGTCTTCCAGCTTGGCACTAAACCAACCGATATATAAGTAGGGAGATTCTCGATAACCAATCATTGAATCTAAGGTACTGGCAGCCTTATAACCCATCGCCAGAGGGAGTCCCCCCAAACCAGGAATTAGACTGCCCAAAATAGCATAAAAGAGGGGCGCTGTCACACCATCAATGGCATTTTCAGCGATCGTTTCTAGGACGGCCCGAAGAATTTCTGGTTCATTGAGGGTTTGGGTATCTCGACCTACATACAAACTGAGCTTTTGGCGAGCGTTGGGGAGATCTCCAGCTTGTAGATGATTGAGGACATCCAGGGCAGCATGGTGTAAACTTCTGCCCGCAAAACAACTGGCTAAAAGTATGCTTTCAATACCGATTCCTAGGAGAGGATGACCCTTGTTAGCCAGCCAGACGATTCTATCACTAACTAGGGCCGCCATGCCTATGAGGGTAAGCCCTAGGATAACTCCTGCCCACCGTTGGCTCTGGGGAGAGTGGAAAGATTTAAGGATAAACTCTGTGCCCTGAGCAATCAGTTTTCCCATGAGTTGAACGGGGTGAGGCCAATGCCAAGGATCGCCGATCGCAAAATCCAGAATTGAGGCGATCGCTAAAGAGATCTGGGGCCAGAAGCATACCATAAGTTTTTGCCCTAAACCACAAAATTACTGGCTTCCCCTTGGGAGGCTTGCCAACTACGAGCATCGAAGTAGAGATCTTCTAGGGAAATAGTATACAGGGATTCTTTAAGTTTTTGATGGAGGCGATTCCATAAACTATAGGTTACCCAGTCTTCTACTTGATTGCTATCGGGAGGACGATTGGCTAGAGAAGGTAAGCTTTCACCGACTGCTTCGAGGACTTGCCCTAGAGAAATATGGGCAGGTTGATGGGCTAAACCGTAGCCTCCTTGTGCCCCTCGAACAGAATAAACTAAGCCCGCTTCTCGCAGTTGAATTAAGAGTTTTTCTAAATAGGCAGCCGAGATATCTTGACGAGTGGCGATCGCCTGCACAGATGACGGGCCATAGCCGGGTTGTAAGGTTAAATCTAACAGGGCCTTAACACTATAATGACCCCGGGTTGTCAACTTCATCTCTAGGAGAATCTATTAATCGGATGGGTGACTTATGACCTTTATGGAAACCCTCACAATCGCTTACTTAGCATCCGGTTGTCTGAGGTCACGATTTTATTCTGACATGGGCCAACTTTTGTGCCAGGTGTTGTAATATATTGTTACTAGCCGTTGGAAAGAAAAACCTTTTTTTTTTCGGCAAATATCCGTTAAACTGAAAACAGTTCTAAATTGAGCCATTAAGTAATGAGTAAAGCAGAGAAAACAAAACCTCTAGTCGGTCAAGAGTTAGTTGACAAGGTTAAAGAGCTAGACCACCTGAGCAAAGAAGAGAAAGCGAAAGCATGTGGCTACTGTACCTTCACTAAAGGTGGAGTAGAACGGGTGAATATGATGAAATTCCTCAATGCATTGATCGATGCAGAAGGAATTGAGCTGGATGGGAAAAGCTCATCGAATGGACGAGGCGGACGCAGTGCCAGCTATCGGATTACGGTTCAATCGAATGGCAACTTACTTATTGGAGCAGCCTACACTAAGCAGATGAATCTACAACAGGGTGATGAGTTTGAAATCTCTTTAGGTCGCAAACATATTCATCTGAAGCAAATCGGAGGTGAAGATAACGTCGAAGAATAAGTATTTGCTCTCCCTTTCGAGCAACCAGTGGGCAATCTAACCTCTCTGAATCCACGCCCGTGAATTCGGGTTCAGGGGAGAAATGCAGGAAGAAGACTCCAGAACAGAGTGAATCTGGAGACCGCCTCAAAAGAGTAAGGATTCTTAACCTGATTTCTCCCTAGGTCTGGGGTAAAATAAAAAGGGTTTTCAACGCATAAGTGCAATGAATGCAGATACATTTAATTTTGAGAGTCACTCCTCGACTTGTCCCATTTGTCATCAAGTCCAGGTCTTACCGTTGGGACAGTTGCAGAGTGGATTGTATATCTGTCCCTATTGTCATCAACGATTAGTGGTCAGCAAGAGTGGCCATTATGTCCGCGATCCATTCAAGTTGAAACCCTTCATTTCCAGTCAATTATTGCGCCGCCAAAGTCATCCCCTAGCAAGGGTAATGAGAGATTTTGGTAGTGCTAAACCCCCCTGTTGGATCGCCGTGATGGCTAGCATTGTACTGTTTAGTTTTGCCTTAGCTGCCACTGAACGGTTCAAAGAGTTAGACAATCCTATTCCCCATTGGATGCAACAAGGCAGTCAAATTATGCGATCGCTACATCCACAACTGGAACTCGAACCCTAACCCAAAAAAGCTGAAGATTTGGTGACTAATGTCCAACCTTCTGCCGATCCTAAGCGTTGGACTCCCTGGGGAAAACGGGCTTCGAGTTCCTCTAATCCTGCTTTGTCTAAAAGGAGATAGGGTTGGGGGTATTGAGACCAAGTGTGGAGAATTTGCTCAAAATTGGCGGGAATCAGGCGGCGATCGCTGTAAAAATCTAGAGAAGGACGACCATGGGGATAATTGGTCATAATCGGTTGTTTCACCGGAGTATAGGCAATCAGTACTTCAGCCACGGGTTTAACCGCAAATCCTTCTTCAAGTTCCCAAACCCAAATTGGAGAAGCCATCAATAGAAACAACGACACATACAATCCCCATCCTAAAATCCCAATAAACTGATAATCACCCTGTTGAAATAAAAGGCTAACGACTGTCAAAGTAAGGGCAATAGACCCAAAGAGCGCAGGAATTATCCAACTAGAAACGGGTTGAGCGATCATCACATATAGGGTAGCCCCCCAAGAGGCGATCGCTAATCCCCAAAAACTTCCAGTTAAGCTTTTGATCAACCTCGATTTCAATCGCGGAACGCCTTGGGAATAGGCCCGCCAAAATTCTGTTAGTTGCGCACCTCCAGCTAATGCTAAGGCGGGATATAAAGGCAGAACATACCAAGGTAATTTGGTACTCATGATAGAAATCGCTGTAAAATAAATCCCTCCCCAGACTAAAACCAATTTTCCCCAACTCAGACTCCGGTGTTGCCAAGCTAATCCTAAACCGGGAATAACCATCAACAACCATGGAAGGGATAATTTCAGAATTTCTAGCAGATAATACCATGGGGGGCCAGAACGATTTTCTACAGACTGCCAAATGCGACTAAACGATTGATGCACTAATCCGGTTTCTAAAAACGGGTCTCCATAATGGAACAGTTGTAGACCGTACCAGAGTGCAACTGGAATGAGACCTAAGACGATCCCAGTCCAAAGATAAACGGACTTGAGTAGACGGGGAGTATCCCAAGCTAAAAACAGGAGTGCGATCGCCCCCAATAACAGTGCTAAAATACTTTTTGTCAGCGCAATTAGACCCAATCCTAACCCCAAACCGAGACTATCGCGAACATTACGCCGTCCCTTCACAGCAAATAGCATCATCAACAGCAAAAAACATAAAACCGGCCCATCTAGCATCGCTAACCGGCCATGGCGAACCACAGGCAATAAGGTTAAATAAATTAAGGTAGAAAAAATAACTGACAGTCGTTGTTGAAACACTTCCAAACCTAAGCTATAAAAAATAGGAACAGAGGTAGCGGTAAGCAACGCAGAAGGAAAACGAGTCGCCCATTCATTCACCCCCACCAATTGATACATCAGAGCAATTAACCAATGCACTAGAGGGGGTTTATTAAAATAGGGTAATCCGGATAACGTGGGGAACAACCAACCTTGCCAACTAGAAGAGAGGCTAATATTGCGGGCAACTTGGGCAATGGTTCCTTCATCCCAATCTCTTAAGGCCACTCCTCCTAGATTAATCAAAAATAGTACCAGAGCTGCTACCAGGAATCCCAACGCCCAGAATCGATCTATGCGGCGATCAACTCTGAGCAAACGGTTAGGTGAGCAAAGAGACCAAAAATTACGGTACATGGAAGATTACAGCGCTTCGCACTAGGCAAAAGATAATTTAAGAAAAACGGGTTTTACCCTTATTAGAGTTGATAGTCAAGTATGGGCTATCAACTGCTATAGTATACGTCTTCAGTAGAAAGATTTTCTGTTGGGCAACCAAACAGCCCACTCATTCCCTAATTTTCTAAATTGGAGGCTCAGTTAATGGTTAAACAAGTGCATCGAGTAGAGCGTCATTCAGGAGGTCGAGGAGCAAAAATCGCAGCTACTGCAATTATTTGGCCCTGTGCAGTAGTTATGTTAGCTCTTTGTATTCCAATTGTAAAAGTGGTGAAGAGTGAGTTTGTGCCCTTAGCGATTATTTTAGGGGCGAGTGGCAGTACCGCGTTAGTTTGGTTTAGTCCAGCGATCTCCTCTGGAAAACAGGAAAATGACTGGGATGGATCGTCTGAAATTATCGATCCTCAACAGACAACCTTAGTAAAAACTGTGAATTCTGAGGCTATCAATTCCTACCATTGGAGTAATGTATCTGAGTCCAATCAGGAAAGCATTACCCCCATTTTGCCCCTGTGGTAGTTGATATAAGTATTTCTCCATGATGATGTACTTCATAAGACTTAACCAGGGGCACCTATCCTCTGGTCTTCCCTATCCCCCACAAACTGATCGGATAAACTCAGCAGCAGTCATTTTTAAATCCCATGTTTTGCCGTATATTTGACCATAACCGATCGCAGTATGGGGCGATCGCCATAACTGCCAGTGATCTACTCCTGGATCGGCATAAAATCCCCCATCTCCTAAACCCAAAAGACTAGAACTAGAATGGGTAAAATAATCATGACTGAGGCGATAAATAGGAAAGTCTCCCATTAACACGACTCCCCAGGCATCTAGAGCAATTAAGGACTGAATCTTGCCCCCTGCTTGATGCCAGAGCCAACAAGCGGCGATCGCCCCTACTCCTCCAGCACTATAGCTAATTACCGTAATTTTATACTCACAATTTCTGGGATCTCCGAAGGCTTCCACCCACTCTTTAAACAAGCTCCTTCCATCAAGCGGACACCCCGTGGATCGGATACTTGGAGCAGGAAAATTGATGGCTTCCAGAAATTCATCAGTTAAGGAAGGAGGATGAAATCCTGGACAAATCGCGATCGCCACAACTTCAAGATTCTGAGGTGGATTTTCGGCGCTCCATTCGATTCGGAGGCATAATCTGGGGACGAGGTGAGCCAGAACCCGACAAAATCGGTTTAGGAGTACTGACGCTTCGGTGCTTAAACTGACCGCCTCTTCTGGGGCGACCCGTAGCGCGAGGCGATCGCGGTTTTGTCGATCTAGGCAGTGATCCTATACATAATGCCTCTTGAATGACCAAATCCGTTCCTTCTCGGGTGACATGGAATTCCCAAAAATGATGAAGTATTCTACCCATCAAAGCTCCCTTGAGCGTGAGCTTAAACGATCGCGGTTTTTCCCCTTTTTTGCGTGGAGCTTGATTGATCTTAATCTTCACCTCTCCTGTTTGTAGAGAATGAAACACCACTTCTCCCCGAATTGAGAAATAATTATCACCCATCAATGGATGCAGATTTTGCCCAGAAAGTTCAGGTGAATCGAGGGTTTCTGGTTCCCAAACCCCCAATATTTGCGTATGTAAATTGTCCTCTTTTTCTCGGGTGCGCGGATAAACAACCCATAGATGCTCGACATCCAAATCTAAATGTTTTTTGATCAAACTCATCATTCTTCCGAGCAAAACCGCATCAATTTCTGTACCATCTGAAGTGACAAGGGTGCCTTGAGTTAAGCGATCTCCGGCATAATACCGGCCTCGAATTAAACCGATCGCTCGGTACTGTAAGGGTTCAGAGGGAGCGGGAATGGGTTGACATTGCTGCTCTGAAGATAAGGAAGAAGATGCCAGGATAGAAGAAAACATGCTTGATGAATGGCGAGGGCTAGATAGGAGATAGGTGCTTGAACGAAGAACCCTGGCATAAAGCCTTAGGGTTATTTCTACGGAAAAGCTTATTATAACAAGGGTTTGATTTCCCATTCTTCTATGCAAGTGGCTACACCGTAAATCCGTACTCTTTTGAATAGGTTTTGAAGGGGTAAAATCTAACTTGGCCTTTTGTCTTTTGCCTCTTGCCTCCTGCCTTGTCCCGATTCCCTTACAATGGCTAGAAGAGTTCAAGGGATTTGGTGTGACGATTAAACGTAAGAGTTGGGTTCTCAATGCCATTTTGATTTTAGCTGTGGTTGCCCTGTTGGGGGTTTCCACCATCCCTCCCCTCACTGAAGCCTTTCGTGCTTCCACTGCGGCAACATCCAACGCTTCTCCAACTCCAGTAGTGGAGTCTCGACAAGCGAAATTAGAAGCTCAGGAACGGGGATATGAGTTGGTTTTGGAGCGAGAACCGGAAAACCAAAGTGTGTTGAGGGGATTATTGGATGTACGGTTAGAATTACGGAATATTGCAGGCGCGATCGCCCCTTTAGAACGGTTAGTCGAACTCAACCCCCAAGATGTCCAGTATCAAGTCCTCTTGGCTGAAACTAAGAACTATACTGGAGACCCGGATAGCGCTGCTGATATCTATCGCCAAGTGTTAACCCAAAACCCTGGAGAAATGACCGTCTTACAAGGGTTAGTTGACCTTCAACTCCAACAAAACAATCCCCAAGCGGCGATCGGGGTATTAGAAGAAACGCTCACAAAAGCCCCCCAAACCAATGAAATTAAGCCTGGAACCATCGATACTGCCTCCGTTAAACTCCTATTAGGGCGCGTGTATGCCGACTTAGAACGGTATGAAGAGGCGATCGCCGTCTACGATCGAGCCATAGAAGACAATGAAACGGACTTTCGTCCTCTGCTGGGAAAAGCGATCGTTCTCCAACGCCAAGGCAAACCAGACGAAGCCAAACCCCTCTTCACCAGCGCCACCACCCTTGCCCCCTCCGAGTACAAAGATGAAATCGATCGCCTCATGAACGAAGGATAGGGGGATTGCCCATGACCTATTCCCTATTACCAGCGCGTAGCGCTACAATAGGAGATTGCAGCAAAAGAACAAGAGGTTCCCTATGTCCCGTACCTGTCAACTCACCCGCAAAAAAGCCAACAACGGCTTTGCCATCTCCCACTCCCACAGACGAACCAAAAAACGCCAAGAAGTCAACCTTCAGACTAAGCGCGTCTGGTGGTCTGAAGGCAACCGCTGGGTTAAACTTAAACTGTCCACCAAAGCCATCAAAACCTTAGAAACCAAAGGCATTCAAGCCATGGCCAAAGAAGCTGGAATTAATCTCAACCACTATTAATCTCCGTAACCCATAGGGGTTTGGCCTCCCAACCCCCTCCTCTACACCTAAGCAAATATCCCCTCAGCCAAATCAAAGGGTATCGCCAGCCTACCCCAACCGTCTTTACACGGATCGCATTTATAAAGCCCCTGCAAAGGTCATGTAAAATCACGGTTGATGATAAAGAAGAAATTTTGTTAAGACAGAAGGGAATACTATCTAAAACAGGGCCAGACTCATATGGAATCTAGGTCACTGGTTGCGATCGCTCATAGTAAGTGAAACAAAGCAATTTCAACAGGCTTGGACATTGCTTCACCTCTGGTCAGAATTGCGATCGCTCAGTCGGATTCCATAACGTTTAGGGATGACCCTTTAATAGGGTGTATCTAGGTTTATTCTCCCTCTTGCATCTATCCCCTTCCACGTCTAGGACAGCTTCTATGTCTATCCAACGCCTACTCAGACACCTCCGGAACAGTTTCCTTAACCTAGGAAAAACCCTAACGCGATCGCTCTCCCATTTTATCCAACGAGGATTGCGCTCACTCTTCCAGATCAGTCGTCAGCGACAAGCCGGGTTTGTTCTTCCCACCGTCACCATGGTGATCCTCGTCGTCTCGCTACTCAGCCTAGCCATGTTGCTTCGCTCCACAGACCGCGCCAAAAACGCCCACAACTTCCGGGTCAATGAAGCAACCTTAAACGCCACAGCCCCAGCATTGGATAGAGCAAAAGCCAAGATCGCCGCTATTTTTGAAGACCCTAACATTCCCAGAGGAACTCCATCCGACACCGCATTTATGGGTGCATTTGGAGATCTAGGCAGTGGAATTGAAAACTATACCTTTGGGGATGAAGTCCCCCTAAAATTAGTCTTTGATATTGATGGGGATAGCAACACAGGAGAAGAAGATAGTGGTGCCACTAAAAATACCAAGAATGATGAAACCGTAAACACCGCCTGGAAATTCCCAGTTGATACCGACAATAACGGGAAATTTGATAGTTATACCCTCTATACCATTCTCTTCCGCAACCCCACCACTTCAGGTGGCGAATTTACCCGTGCCCGAAACCCCCTAGAAGCCCGAAACCTACCAATGGAAGGGGCTAGTGGCTCCGCATGTGCCAACAACACAGGAGGAGGAGCCAGTTTAGTCGGTGACTCCGACTGGTTTCAGTTGCCCAATGAGCAAAAACTGAAAAAAGCATTCTTTGTTTATGCAGCCACCGTACCCATTGGCCCAAATACGAGTGGCGCTCTGCCCACTGGTCTAGATGCCAATCAATATGAGTTATATCCAGGAGGAACCAAAGGATTTTCGGCCCTGGAATATCAACAAGACTGGAGTCGAATTCCCCTAGCCAATAATGCCGTAGTTTACCAAGATGACCTCCTCACCTTTGCCGGTAGCAATCAGTTCTTCAATGGCCGCATTATAACCAACGCTAACCTTATGGTAGGCAAAGGGAAAAACGTCAGGAGCTTCACAACCAAATTTTTCCTAGTTAGTAGTAAATCCTCCTGTTTTTACGATCCAGAAAGCAGCAAAATCCTTGTAGGCGGAAATGTTGGGAATAACCGTTATGACGATTTTGCCTTTGCCAATGGCACCGTCCATGTAGATGAACTTCATCTATTTCAGGGAGAAGGAAACGATCCTACATTCAACACTAACTTTGGGAAAGTAGACAGCGTTACCACTACAACCGTAAGTGCAAAAGAATCTCTATACAATAACAATGCTTACAATCAACGAATTTCCTATTTAGTCAATGCTGCTTTTTGGTTAGGGACAGGTGCTTATCCCAATGAACTTCTCGCTGGGAGACCTCCAGCCGACGTGTCCGAGCAAGAAGCAAAAGATTACTATACCAAATACTTCAAACAACTCACTCGCCAAGTCCCCTATATCGAAGTTGAGCCTGGCGATAATGCCCTATTTATTCCCACAATAACAACGGGAACTGGGATAGCATCCGATGGTTTTTTAGCATCAGTTGACTCAGAAGCCAAAGCAAAAGACTTCTTTAAGCTCTCTCACGGTTCCGAGACAGCCGATAAGACTGGACTAGATCCCCTGCGACCCCCTCATCAATGGATGTTCCCCGTCGATCCAGACAATAATGCAACAACCTACATGCAATCGAAAACCAGTAGTTCCAACAAGCTAGAGTTGGAACTAACCCGAATTCCAGCGACGAATCCAGAAGAACTTGATGGTAAAGAAGAGCGGATTGGAGATAGAGTTTTAGTCGGTAATAACCTACCAGAAACCATCTACATTGACGATAGCAGTATAGAAGCTGAATCAAGATTGCTCTCAGGGATACAAACGCAGCAACAGGTTACCGGAGTGAAGTGGCGACAGTCCGGTTCAGCCGCACCTTCAACAGTCGATCGCACCCGACAGTCTCAAGTCGTTAGTTTACCCGACTTAGGTGACCTATCGCGAGGTGGACAATGGGAAATTGATGCAGCAACAGCTCCTAAAGATAAGTTTGATAATGT
>NZ_CEZBFX010000032.1:38806-44283 GCF_982964205.1 Roseofilum sp.
AACTCTAATAATGGCAAGGTCTACTCTTGGAGAAACACTTCAGAAGGAACCTATACCAATATGTTGGCTTATCAAGCTGCCCTTCGCTACCCTGAAGTCGTTTATGATAATGATGCCAGTGCAGTAGTTAACCTGGTTGGGGACCGACTGGTCAATCCCTTACTTGCTTCTGCATTAAACAAAAGTTCCGTTGCCGATCGCACTATTGCTGAACAAAGCGCAGTTGAAGCCGCAATTTGTGCCTTAGACATTCTTAATGGGAGTGCAACAGCTAGTACCGCCATTGATGACAATGCCATTAAAGAAATTAGCTTTCTTGATGCAAGGCAGATTAAAGCGAATGATGTCCATAGCTTACAAGTAACCGGTGGAGCGAGTGGCACCTATACATTAACAAGTGGAATGCCCGATCCAGCATTTGCAGTGGGAGATCTGGTGACTATTGAAGAATACCAGCGCACTTCTCCAGCTCCTCCAGATTCTCCAGAAGATAAGAATATTCCCAAGATTGTTCGAGGAGAAATTACTGCCATAAGTGGTGATAACATTACAGTGTCTACCACTACTAATGGATCGGTTTATGCAGCTTCTGATCCTTCAATTAGTGCAGATGGAACCGGATGGATTACTGAAAGCTTAAATAGCCGCTACGATCTCCCGATTGAAGAACGGTATCCCCTAGAAATTCGCGCCACCCAAATCGATCTCGAGAAGCTCAAACAGAAAACCATTGGCACTTCAACAGATCCTCAAGAATATCTCATACCCAACAGTGGAATTATCTACGCAACTCGCGAAGATTCACTTCCCGATCAAACCGTTTGGGTTGAGGATGGAAGAACTACCTTCAAACGTACAGGTGACGCAGAAGCCGATCTACCCCAAAGTAGTACTGACTTCAAACTCGATCCCACTCGTCGCCCGAATGCTATTCTCCTGATCAACGGAGAAAAACTGAACCGAGGAACGACGAATGATTACCGTCCAGAAGAAAAAGGGTTCATCCTAGCAACCGATCTACCCGTTTATATACAAGGGGACTTTAACAGACATCTTTCAGGTGCTGACGAAGTTGAAGAATTCACTCAGAAGTTGAATAAAGCGACCTATGCTAACTTCTACACTCGCTCAACCCTTGACTCCAAATTTGCCTGTCGTAAAGGACAACCCGGTTGTAATGGAGATGGAGATACTTGGCGTAGTGCCACTGTTTTCGCTGACGCTTTAACCCTCCTATCCGATGATTTTAAATTCGGATATCGCAGCGATGGTAACTATGACCTGAACAACAACCAAGGTGATGCTCGCTCCATCACCAAGCGTCGGCACAATGGCTTCTACACCAATGACTTTGCAGCCAGTCGTAACTTTACCGATGCCGAGTATAAAGCAAAAGGACCTGGAGACACCCCCAGCTCCTACTTCACTAACTTTGTTATCCCAGTTCAGCGTCGGGTGAACTTTCCAGAATACGTGATGGAAATCTGCGAAAAACTCCCCATCTCCGAGTGCGAACCCAAAGATTGGCATATCATTGGTATTGATTTGAATGGCAATGGCAATACTAATGATGCGTTTGACGAGTCTAATGTTTCCATCGATTTTAATGGAGATGGCGATACCGCCGATACGTTTAAACAGACGATTACAATTGACTTAAATGGAAATGGAGATACAACGGACTCTTTTAGTGAGAATAGTGTTGAGATAGATTTCAATGGAGATGGAGATACTGCTGACTCTGTTGATGAATCCAGTCTTGCTATAGACTTAAATGGAGATGGAGATACTGATGATTCTTTTGAGTATTCCGGTATTGACCTCAATGGAGATGGAGATACCACTGACTCTGTAAGTGAATCTGATATTGTTCTTGACTTAAATGGAGATGGGGATACTAGCGATAGTATTGCAGAAACAGCGATTGAAATCAGCCTTGGAGAATCAAGTCTAACTCTCGATCTCAATGGCGATGGGGATACCACAGACACGGGTATTCCTGAAAAAGAGGTAAGACTGGGTAGCTCTGACTGGGTTTTACAGGGAATGCCACGTCCTTTGCTCACCACAGCTCAAGACAATCTAGACAATAAGTTTGCGGCTTTCCCTCGCCGTGTTGCATTTTTACGAGATCAAAACCACAAGTTAGTCTTAGAAGCAACCAATAACACTCCTGTTGCTTTAGGAATTAAGACGAATAAAGTTACCTACTTACCCTATGTGGATAATCAGCCTCTAAGTAGCGTTGACTTTGGTAGCAATATTCGATTATTCCCAGATACAAAACTCAATAGAACCGTATCTGTTTTGGAAGCGAGCAAAAAGCTCACTCCTGACAATTTACTCTTAGACTTAAACAGTATTGCTGGTCAAGTCGATCGGGATATTACCAACCAAGATAACACCCTGTGGTTTAGGACAACAACAACTCCTACTGATCCTACAGACACCACTGGATGGAGATATCACAGTCAGCGGTTTTTATCTTATCTGAACGATGACCTGACTACTGATCCAACAGTGCAACCCCTATTAATTCCTATCCTGCAAATCCATGCAACAGATTCAGCTCCTGGAACAACCAGTGGTGATGCTGGGAGACCAATGGAGGTTGATGGCAGCATTGCTGCTAATGGGACTTTTACGATTAAGAGAAACTCCAATAAGGACAGTCGTGAAACCGATTGGGTGCAACATGCCAAGGCGGGAGGCACAACCTTTAATCTGGTCTTTGTGTCAGGAGATACTGCTGGACGACCGGACGAGTTAAACCGAAGCTTAGGTAACTTCCCTCGATTTTTAGAAGACTGGACAGGTGTTAATGTCAACATTACCGGTTCATTTATTCAAAAAGGACGGAGTGTCTATGCCACAGGTCCAACAGATTCAGTTCTGAACTCTAGGTCAACTGTGACCCAGGGAATATATGGTAAGCAAATCGGTCTATTTGATGAAGATCAGTTCTATGCTACGGGTAACGCAAATGGAATTCTACCCTTCTATTATGCACCTGGTCGCCCTTGGGGGTTTGATGTAGCCCTGTTAACTCAAGCACCTGACTTGTTTGCCCAACGATTTGCCATCAAAGATGATACTCCTCCCAATGAATTCTATCGAGAAGTGAGGCGAGATGATCAATGGGTGGAAACCTTGCTCTGTGCTGGTCAACCGGACAAGCGCCTCGATCCCGCAAATTCAAATAACACTGTTGCACAACAAGGTGGCTATGACAATGCTGGAGATCCGTATGATAAAGATGTGAAGATTGCTAACAACGCTAGTGTCTCCTATCAATACGCTATCTCTAAAGATCAACGCCCTAGTACATGTCAATAGTTCACTCACCCTAATCCTTACAAGGCAAACCTATGAAACCCATATTCCGAGAACCGAAGAATCATTCCTTCCCACCTAAAGGTGAGTCTGGCTTTACCTTGATTGAATCGCTCGTAGCAGTGGTTATCCTGACGATTATGTTGGTGGGGATAGCGCCAGTGATTGTGCTGGCAACCGCTACCCGCATTCAAGCTCGGCGGGTGGAGCTGGCAACGCAAGCCGCTCGATTCTATATCGATGGAGTCCGAGCAGACAGTTTACCGGCTCCTAATTCCGTGGTTGAACTGAAAGAAGAAGTCGATCCAGCAACTCGGAAATTTATATCTAAACGGGAAGATTTTGCGAAAACAGTTGCGCCTGCACAATCTTCTTTGCCCGCCACTTGTCCTCCAGCTAGTCCCAATGACTACGAGAAGGGGGGGTATTGTAAAAATCAAACCCTTGCTAGTGCAAAAGAAGCTTCAGCAACAGATGTCAGTTTATATTGCTTTGATGGAGATGATCAGTCAGGATGTCAAGCAAGTAGTCCCAATGATTTTATTGTCCAAGCTTATCGTAGCGTGACGGATAAGACTCAAGCTACAGCCCAAGGGCAACTCGATCAAGGTTATTTGTTGGGGATTCGGGTTTACCGCGCTGATGCTTTCGAGGATACAGGCACACTGTTAACCCTGCACGCTGATGGTGTCCAACAACGCTCTTCTGGAGCAAGTTTAAATCTGAAAGCCCCTCTATTGGAAATGACCACAGAAATTCAAGGTAAAAACGATAGTACGGTTAATTTTACTACTCGATATGGAGGAGGCGGTTAATTAGTGGAGTGATTGGAGTTAATGCTGTTCATGAATATTGGGTTGATTATTGATTAGGTTTAGGGGCCATACTAATGTTTATGTTACTGAATGCTTGGTTGAAAAGCTGCCATAAGAGAGGAAAAAATAAGGGATTTACATTGATTGAATTGTTGGTGGCTTTAGTAGTTTCCTCGATTATAATCAGTAGCTTGCTGGGCTTTATGATTGATATTCTTCGGAAAGATCGTAATGAACAAGCACAATCGGCAACTCAACAGGATATTCAAGCAGCAGCCGATTATATCCGCCGAGATTTGGAGACGGCGGTGTATATTTATGATGGAGAGGGATTAAGGGCGATTTCTGGCAATTATAGTACAACGGAATGTAGTAGTCCGGTGTCTCCAGGTTCCTATACCCCTCCAGCAAGTTGTAGCCAAATTCCAGTGATAGCTAGTGGAGAAGGAATTCCTGTATTGGCATTTTGGAAACGCAAGTTTTTAGATAAAGATTTGAACGTTAAGCCTAGGTCAGGCGATACAACAGTTGGATGCTTGGTGAAGTTGCCTGTTAGTCGTAATCCCTGTAATGACCAAGATTATCAAGTGTATGCTTTAGTGGTTTATTATCTTACCAATGCTAATAGTGGCACTTGGTCAAATGCAATGCAGATTAGGCGAGTTGAAATTCAGGATGGGATTGTGGATACGGGTAACAATCCTCAAGATAATACGATTAGTGGGGTCAAATACGATCTCGATCCTAGTGATGGGTATGCCAATTTTGACCTGTCGATATCGGGGGATAGCGTGCAAGAGAAGATGAATAAATGGCAGAAAGCATCTAAAGCCTATAATTTGAGTGAAACACCTATACAAGTATTAGTCGATAATATTGATCATACTGCATTAAGCGATCTGGCTTCGGGTCAATCTTTTCCGAATGCAGTCAATTGTCAGGATGCTTTCCCCAATAAAGATACTCCTAGTCCAGCTCCTACAGGTACTGATGAACCTTGGCAAAGTCCGAATTATGGAGCGAGTGGTTTTCCGGCTGCATTTAATGCGTTTAAGACAGATAGCTTTTTTACTTGTGTCGATTCGGAGGCGGGGGTGGCTCAGGTTTATATTCGCGGGAATGCTTTAGCGAGGATTAATCCAGCGAATCCTGATAAATACGATCCTGATAATAATCGGACAGCACTCTTTTTCCCCACAACAAGTATTCAGACAAAAATTAGGGGAAGAGTTCAGTAAGTTACGGGTTATTAAAGAATTTTAAGGGGAAGGGATATGAAGAGCAACATTCTACAAAATCAACGAAACTGGAGATCCTTCAGCAGGGCGA
>NZ_CEZBFX010000033.1:0-20880 GCF_982964205.1 Roseofilum sp.
TCAACAACTCTTGCGTTAGAGGCGATCGCCGCAAGGTTCGCAAGATAGAGGAAAAGGCCATAAATCCAAGTGTTACCGAATGGGAGTCCAATCTATTATTTTAAACCGGGAATGGGTTATTGGCGATCGGTCATGGGGAATGAGAGATGAGACCCTTTAAAATAGAGGAACAGCTCCTCTGCTTAGTAAAATGCTCTAGAGTGACTAACCGTATGCTCAAAGTCATCACAGAGTTTGTTCACCAGATCTTCCATTTCTTTGAAGAAATAGTCTCCTACAGTTTTCCGCTTAGTGGCTTTGTACTTTCGATAAATCTTAGCAAAATCTTCATAAATTTCATCTTCAGATACATCAGAATTAATTTTAATAATCAGGCGTTTACCCTCTTCAGAGTCCCTGACATATTGAAAGAAATCGCGAATCTTGGTCTCAAATTCCTTAATGCGTGCGGCTTTGAGATCCTCTTGCTCATTACGGGACTCAATAATTTCTAGGATATTAAATGGGTAGACAGTTTGAGCCGGTTCTTTACCCTTGGCCACTTTAGTTTCTTGTTTTTTCTTAGGTTCCTTTTCTTGGGCTTCAACTTCGACAATACCGATTTGATTGTCAAAGTAAACTTCAATCGCGTCTTTGATATCATCACTACGGTGGTGCTGATTATAGAGCCGATTGAAGAGGTGTAGGAAGGCTAAAAAGCTGGGTTCCTTATACTTTTCATCGATCGCGATCACATACTCAATACGGTTAAGGAGGGTGAAGTATTGCGCTGCTTTGGCTTTGGCATCGGCGGTATGCTGAGGGTCGGCCCAGATGTGGTTTTCAATGTTGCTTTCTAAATCCAGATAGCTTTCTGGATCGTTGCGTTTGGCATTGTCGTTAAAGATGTGAAGAAATAGGTCAAAAAACTGGTTATATACTCCAGACTTTTTGAGTTCTGAAAAGAGGATCTCTAGCACCCGGCGATCGCTGAACGGGTCAAAGTCACTCACCACCACATCAGAGAAATGCTCAAAGGCATCTTTGATCGTTTGGACGTTGACATTATTGTAAGAGAAGTCAACGATCTTACAGTCGTTTTTATATTTGGCTGTGCGGTCAACCCGTGAAATGGCTTGAATGGCGGCAATACCTCTGATTTCTTTATCAAGGAATAGGGTATGGAGTCGCCGCTCATCAAATCCGGTTTGCAACTTGGCAACGACGATAATTAAGCCATTTTTTCTGAGGGCAAAGTTTTCTAAGACTTTTTCTTCGCTGAGTCCATCATTTAACCCAGTAGCGCTTTGCTGGTCTTGACTGCTGGAATAGACGACATAGATCGGAGCATCGGCGTATTTTGCGTATTTGGGCTGTTGGGTAAAGGTTTGGAAATGTCGCTTAATGGCTTCTGTGTAGAGAATTGCGGCTTTGATGGAGTACACCGCTAACATGGCTTTGCCTGTGCCTCTGATTTGTCGATAGACATCTTTAACGAGTAAATCTGCAATATATTTACTAATTGCGTCAATTCGTTCCGGTTCTTCGTAGATTTGCTTTTTATCCACGTCTTTGTAGTTGGGTTCCTCAAAACCCTCTAGCGGGTTGCGGGGAAGATCGAACAGCATTTTTGAGGCAACGGGAACGATATTTTTGATGGGGTTGAGGATAAACCCATCTTTGATCGCTTCATTCATGGTGTAGGAGTCGAAGGGAACCCACAGTTTTTCGCTTTCGGCATAGCCGCTAAATTCTCCGAAGCGTGCCAGGGTGTTATCGTCTGGGGTGGCAGTGAAACCGATGAGTAGGTTTTTCTTGGTGCGGATGAGATTATATTGGCGGTTTGCGTCAAAAGGGGTTTGTAACTCATCGAAGATATTGATCATTTCTTCGTGTTGGCTGCCACTATTGGAGCGGTGAATCTCATCAATGAGGAAGACGATCCGGAGTTCCGCCAGTCTCTGGAGGGTGTCAGCATCGAGAATTTTTTGCACGTCTTGGAATTTTTGCAGGTTGATGATGACTAAGCGCTTATCCGAGGTGAGGGCTTTTTGAAAGGTCTTTTTGTCGTGGGCTTCTAGGAACATGGACTTTTCAATGTTCATGTTCCGCATTTTGGCATCAATCTGGCTGCGGAGTTGGAGGCGATCGACCACAATCATAACTTTATCGTAAACATAAGTACCATTGCGGCGCAGGTCTTTCAGTTGCAGTCCTGTCCAGCCAATAATATTGGATTTACCAAACCCGGCGGCGTATTGCAGCAATAGGGAATAGACGTTTTTATTATTGGCGTAGGCTTTACGCTTTTCAATCAGTTCGGCGCGTTTGGTTGGAGCAACCTGGGCTAGTTGTTGCTCTAGTTGGTGAATGAAATAATCATCTTCGAGTTCGTGTGCTAAAAACTCGTCAATTTTTGCCAGAATCTTATCTGTGCCAAATTTTTGTTTGGGACGGGGGCAAATCAGTTGTCCTTTTTCGTCTTTGAGTTCTTTGCGACCGTTGATGGTGCAAACTTCCCGCTCGATGAAGTTGTAGTAGAGTATTTCTTTTTCAATGAAGCTTTTGCCGTAGTGGTAGCTAAAAAGTTCTTTCAGTTTGTCTTTTTTGTCGGCGTGAGGGTTGAGCAGGGGATAGGGTTTGAAGTCTTGTAGAACTTTCTTGGTGTAGTCCTCTCGATCGAATTTGCCTTTTTTACAGGTGTCTAGGGCTTCGTCAAAGAATTGGTCAATGGTGCGGATAATGTAGGTTTCGGCAATGTCGGTGGTGGTGATGTGAATGGCTTTTTCAAAGATTTTGAGGAAGTCTTTGCGGTAGTGGGCTTTTTCGGATTCGCTCAGATGAGGGTTTTGATCGAAGATTTCGTAATATTTTCTGACGGCTTCAAAATAATCTTTGGAAACTTTGCCCCGTCCGTTTTTCTTGGCGGTTTGGTTGCTAAAGTTGGCTTTCAGTTCGCTATAGCCCAGATACAAGCCATTCACAAAAAAGCTGAGGTCAGGACGGAAGGAAAAAATCTGTTTGCCTTGATAGTCGTATTTATAGGGCAGTTCTTGAATGACGGAAAAGATATTTTGCTTGAATAGGTCGCTATCGTGAATCACGCTGTCATCGGTGTAGAACAGATGGAGCTTAATGCCATGTAGGGTAACGGATTTGTTAGCGTTGATAAACAGCGCCATGTTCCGACTGCTGGCGATTCGTTCTTGGATGAGTTCGAGCAGGTCGGTGAGCAGGGTTTGGGCGTTGCCGTTGTATTTCCTCAGCAGGGTTTCGTAGGGCTTTTGGTTGAGGGTGGTGTTAGAGATAAACTCTTGTAGATCATCTTCAATGATCAGGGAGTTGGTAACGGTGTTGGGTTTGACTTCCCGGTAGTCTAGTTCGGTTTTGATGAACGGGACGAGGAATTTATCTTGCAGGTGTAGTTCACTCATGGGTTAAATCACCTTTATTTTGCCTGTGACAACATCATTGATTAGGGTTTTACGGAGTTCTTGGAGCTTTTCGACTTGGGTGTTGATGTTTTGAATAATTTGGTCTATTTGGGCGGTTTTGGTGTCGAGGTAGTCGGCGATCGCTTTTTGATCTTCAAAATTGGTAATTAGAACGAATAGATTTTCTAAAACTTTCATACCAATATTAGGCTGTGTTCCAAGTGACCAATAGGTTTGAACCTGTCGTTGAAAATGTATAGAAGATAGAAAATAAAATAAATATCTAGGATGATTTTGTTTGCTGGCTCTGATTAAAGCTAAAGGCGACCAGATATTAAAATTTATGTCTCTCGATACATAGCCAATTTTTCCAGTGGTAGAACCAGATTTAACAATAAAAATGTCATCTTTTTTAGGTTTACACTTTGCTGAATATACTTTATCTGTCTCTTCTGAAATATAGCCTCGCTTTGCCTCGAAATTTATCTCTCCATTCTGAACCGCCTCAGCAGATATGAAAGGAACACCATGATCTACAAAAGTTGGAGTTTCATGGGGGCCATCGGTAATCTTTATGCTGACAACGTTTTTTAAATGCTGAAGTTTCCAATGTTCAGGAATATCGCCTATCCACTCAATGCCGCTATCTTTCATCGGCACAGACTTATCTAGACCGCGTGTGACGGTTTCGTTAACGATCGCTCTCTTCAGTTCCTCATAGCGTTGGGCTTTTTGGGTGAGCAGGTCAATTTGGCGATCGATCTGGGCGGTTTTGGTGTCGAGGTAGTGGGCGATCGCTTCTTGTTCGTGTAAAGGTGGAACAGGTAATAAGAGCCGCTTAACTCTATCCACTGCCAATCCAGGTTGAGCCGCAGATATTGAGTATTGATTGAGGTTCATAACTTGGAGCATTGCCCCATACCATTTCACATCAATTTTTTTATTGTGATAAACAACTACAGCATGTTCAGTAGCCCAGAATTTCCCTGAAGCGTGGTTTATATTTCCACATAACGCACCCTGACGACCAATTAAAATATAATTTCCATCATTTGTATAGCCTGAAAAGTATCCACGTATTCCGTTGCCACCATATACAGGATATTTACCCTCATCTTCTATCTGCTGTGAGGTGATGTTGATGCCACTTTGGAGAAATGATAAGTCTTTAATACGTTTTTCTTCCCAATGCTCAGGAATTTCGCCGATCCACTCGATGCCACTATCTTTGTACTGGTCATATCGACTAAATTTTAATTTCATAATGCTAGACCCTCCTCTAATGCCTTCAAATCATCGTTCAAAGCATCTATCTCACCTAATATTTCCTCCACACTTCGCAACTGCTCAGGCTGATAAAACACCTTATTAAAATTAATCTCCACCCCCACCACATTTTCCAAATACTCAAACGGCTTCGTGATGTACTTCGCCATAAAAGCTTCAATCGCCGCCCGATTCTCATCCGGGTCACGGTGATAGGGAATAATCTCATAATCCTTCTGAGTATCCGGCATTAACTCCACCGTAATTACAATACTTTCGGGCTTCGTTTTCGTCTTTTTCTTAAACGCCGACTTCACCACAATTTTTCCACAGCCCAACGCTTCCCGCTTACCCAACGCCTCCTGAATCAGCGTTTCTTGGTCATTATCAAAGCTGTATTGCTCCTTTTCCGTCGTCACCACCAACGGCTGTTCTTTATAGTCCAACGAACTGATAAACGGCTTAATCTCCTGCTCAAAATAGGTCGCCAAATCCCCATCAAACGAGTCAGGAGTAACCATAATCTCAAATTCCGTTAACGATCGCTCTCCATTGTCCAACTTGATGGGGTTTAGCTTCAAACTTTTTTTACTCTCCTTGAGGCGACTGGCAAACGTTCTCCCCTGCTCATCCACATTCGTGAGCATAATCGCCTGCTTATTAAAATAGAAAAACTCCTTATCAAACACCCTGGCATAGTCGTTATCTGCCCACTGCGCCAACGTTGCCACAATCTCTAAACGGTTGGCCTCATCCACCTCTTTCCGCTTAGAGCCTTTATTTTTCTTCAACGGCTTAAACTTTTCACTCGCATTAATCAACATCACCCGATCCTTTCGTTCATCAGGTTTCTGCTTATTCAGAACCCACAAATAAGTATAAATGCCCGTATTAAAAAACTCATCCGTCGGCAACTGAATCACCGCTTCCACAAGGTCATTATCTAGCATCCACTTCCGGATATTGCTTTCCCCTGACCCCGCATCCCCACTAAACAGCGTCGAGCCATTGTGAACCACAACACCCATACCTGTTTCATTCATCTTCGAGATCAGGTGCTGCATAAACAACAACTGCCCATCCGATACCGAGGGCAAATACTGAAAGCGTTGGGTCTTGTCGTTGCGGATATCCTTCTGAAAGCCCTTCCAGTCCACTCCATAGGGCGGATTGGCGATCGCCACATCAAACTCATCATCAAAAAACTTGTCATCCGTCAGGGTATTACCATGCTCGATTTTAGAATCCACCCGAAACCGACTTTCAATCTTGGCAAGGGCGTAAAGGGGATCATTCCAGTCTTGCCCAAACGTCTGAGTGAGGCGGTTTACCTTTGCCTTAATCCGATCTTCCACCCCAAACAGCAGGTTTCCACCCCCGCAGGTACAGTCATAGATTTTCAGTAGGCGATCTGAGTCCTCAATCTTTGACGCGATAATCTCCGCAATCAGGGCGATCACATCATCCGGGGTGTACTGTTCCCCTGCTGTATCCGCAGAAATATCCGCCCAACGGCGCTTGATATGTTCTTCTAGGGTGGTAATATCTGAGTTATTAAACGGCTTTAGGTCAATGCCACTCCACTCTTTGACGTAGCTAAACAGCACCTTCTTCCCTTTCAGTGTGGCGATCGCTCCTTTGATATCGAGGTACTTTTCCCCCTCAAAAGCATCCACCCCCAACAAATCTCTCGTTTCCCCGTCAAATCCTTTCAGATAGGCATCAAAGTCAATATCAAAAGCTTTATCGTTCTGGCAGATGTCCTTTAAAGTCTGGCTTTTCTCAAAAATATAGACGTTGTAGCCTTGTCCCTTATCTTGAATTAGCTCGCTCAAATCATCCGGTTCAATCTCAAAGAGAGTATCTTCCCCCAGTTCCACCTTTAACTCATCAAACATCCGCAGCAAACGGCTCTCAATCATGACTAGGGCAAAGAACGGCATCATATAGGACGGCCATTCTGATTCTTTGATGCCACAGCCCCGCAACAGGTCAGCCGTAGACCAAATCGTTGATTCGTATTGCAGGATATTGGCTGTAGGGTTTGATCTGGTCATTTCAGAAAGAGTACGATTCGTTTCAACGGAAACCTTTTATCATAGCTTCTAATTGCGCCGCCCATCGGTTCGCCTCTGCCGTGGTTGCCGCTGCCACCAACAGCGATCGCACTAATCAAATTTTGTATATGATGGATCTAGCCATTTTTGACACCTTGATATAGAGGTGCCCTTAATTTACAGCAATTAAACAAACACTCTAAAATCATCAAACTAGCTGAACAATATCACTCCACTAATATTAGAGGATTAGGTTCAGTTGCCAAAGGTAAAAACACCGAAAATAGTGACATTGATTTCCCGATCGATCCCAAACCAGAACAAGATTTATTTGATGTTATTCATTTACGAAGAGCATTACAACAACTGCTTACCCATAAACAGACAATAGGGATCGGGCTGATAGTCACCAAAAGGTGGACAGTCCACATATCCTAATTTTCGATATAAAGAAATCGCTTCGGTTTGATAAATTCCGGTTTCTAACTTCGCCTCACGAATTCCCAAATTAATCAGATGGTTTTCCATTTCACCCATGAGCATCCGAGCTAACCCTTGACCTCTGAACTCTGGCTTGACATAGAAGCGTTTCATCTCCCCATAATCATCAAAGATTTTGACGGCTCCAATTCCTACCAATTTGCCATCCACAAAAGCACCCATCATATGGACATTCTCTTGAGAGAGAACATCCACCGAATCTAAATAATTACTTTCATCAGGATAAAATCCCTGGAGATAGATATCCAGTTCTGCAATTAGCTCTTGTGCTTCAATAGCTTCAATAACTTTCAGCATTCTCAGGTTTTAGGATGGATTGGGAGCCGTATAGCCTTGAAGACTTTCCGGTTCAAAGGTGTGAATGATGACAGTCGCTTGCTCAATCAGATTACTTGAGCCTTGTACCACAATTAAATACTTGCCTTCTTGTAAGCGGTTGCGATAGGGAAGAGCATCGCCACTACCGCTAATTAAACCGACACCACCACCAACAAATAAAGCTCCTAGCCCGCCAGAAGCAGCACCTAAAATCCCACCAACAACATGATTGCCGATTTCTCCAGCCCAGGCGAAGGTATTCAGCCCAGAAATGACGCTAAAGGTAGCCCCACCAAAAAATCCAAAGGGGACTAACCAAGTCGCCATCAGTCGGGCTTGTTTTTGGGCGGCTTGGTTGGGGTTAATCAGGCCAAACTCATCAGCACTTTTGTAACCTTTACCTAAGATGTTAACTTGGCTTGTGGGTAAGCCTCCTTTTTCTAAGGCACAGTAGACTCCTTCAGCTTGAATGCGATCGCGCAATACGGCAACTAGATAATTCATCAGCTCTGGTAATTTAACTCAACACTCTGATCGCGGTTCTTCCTATGATACCGGTTTACGCCTAAGCTGATAAGAAGAGTCTCAATCGAGCGACAATAGTCACAATTCCCAATTGCGCGATCGCCTCCTACGACAGAGTGCTACATATCATACAGCGCAAAGCCCTCTCCGTCGAGGAATGAGGGAAGTCAACAACAGACTCAATCTAGTCAGTGAGCGATTCTGGCGATCTTTAAAAACCGCCATTTGATGTACTGCATAGCAGAGAAGGCAAAAAAGCTCAAATGGGTTCTATCGATAGTTCAACCGTTATGAGCGAAATTGGCGTAACACTTCAAATGCTTTTTCCCTCATCGGTTGAGGTAACCGAGACAGTCCCAATCCAATCCAAGCTTTTTTCGGTGAACAAGATCTTCCTTTTTGAATCAACTCTCGACCTTCTGTAACTTGATTTTTTTCCACCAGACGCAACCCTAACAACAGTTGAGTTTCTTGCAACCGTTGTTGGCGAATCGTTTCTAACTTTCGATCTTCAAACTGGTAGCTCGATAAATAATTCAGTTTATCTCGTAAATACGGAATCGCTCGCTCGATCCCTTGCTGTTCTGGATGAAATCGATATTCCATTAATCTCTGGGGTAAATAGTACCCCTTTTTACCCGCCAGAGCTATCCGAACAAACAAATCATTATCTTCACAATTTTGTAAATGAGGTCGCATAAAATCAACCTCTTTGAGTACCTGAGTCTGAAATAGGGTTGCACCAACCTGAAAACTTTGCTGAACAAAAACTGTTTCCAGTAAGTTATTGACCTGGCCTTCTAATAATTCAGTTCTACCCCAGCGACGAGAATTAATTTCTGTTTGTTCTAGATTCCGTTGATTATCCAGATCGATAATCCAATGATCGGTTCCCACAAAATCGATTTCTGGATGGTCGATCAAGATTTTGCTAGTCGCTGCTAAAAAATCTTTCCCTAATCGGTCATCATCATCGAATTTAACAAAAAAATCACCCTTCGCTGCATAAAAACCTGACCGCATATTATTACTTTTCCCAATATTTTGATCGTGGCGAATATAGGAAATTCTATCATCCTGTTGCTGATATCCAGCCATGATCTGAGGGGTTTTATCCTGAGATCCATCATCACAAACAATTAACTCCCAATCCATTTCAGTTTGTGCGAGTACACTCTCAATCGCATAGGTCAAAAGCTGAACTCTGTTAAATGTAGGAATACAAACACTAATTTTAGGGTGACTGGAGTTCATAAAAATAGGGTGAAATAAAAACTATAGTCAATGGGCTAAGGCTATACCCAGAAGTATTGATCTCGGCAAATGATAAAATCACCTTTGGGAATCTGCGCGATCTATGCAATCAGAGATAAGATAGCAAAGATATCTTATCTCTGATTCAATGTCTCTCAATTTTTATGAAAATTTTAATCCTCTCAGTAACCTTTCCCTATCCTCCAACACGGGGGGGAACTCAGGTGAGAACTTTTAATTTACTCAAATATTTGAGCTACAACCATTCTATCACCCTAGTGACTCAACGTGCCAGTGATGTCAGTGATGCAGAAATTGAAGCCTTGCGCGAGTGTGTGAAGGAGTTAGCGGTCTTTCCTCGTCCCTCAGAACCACCTCCTGGAAAGTTCTCTAAACTCAAACGCTTGCAGGACTTCTTTCAACAGGGAACTCCCCCTAATGTGAGAGCTGTCTTTTCAGAAGCTATGCAGCAATGGGTCGATCGAGCGGTAGCTGAGGGAGACTTTGATGCGATCGCCTGCGAACATAGTGTTAATGAAATCTACATCCGTCCGGAATGGAAATCGACCTGCGGTACGGTGGTCAATATCCATAGCTCGGTCTATGGTAGTTGCAAAAATCAGTTGGAGACTAAAACTTCGGAAAATCAACTGCGAGATAAAATTAATTTGCCTCTACTTCGACAGTATGAAAAACGCTACACGAGCAAGTTTAGGCATCTTGTAGTCACCACAGTTGAGGATAAACGAACGCTGCTGGAGATTAATCCTGAAAGTACAATTAGCGTGATTGCAAATGGTGTAGACCTAACTCTGTTTCCTAAGCGTACTGAAGATCCGGGGGGATATCAATTGGTATTTATTGGAGCGATGGATAATATTGCTAATATTGATGCGGCTCGTTTTTTGAGCTTAGAGGTATTTCCTCAAGTGCAAAATCGCTATCCGGATGCATCCCTAATGTTGGTTGGCGCTAGGCCGGTTCCAGAGGTGAGTTCTTTAGAAGAGCGGCCGGGAATTACGGTGACGGGGCGAGTACCTTCGATGGTAGACTATTTGCATCGCTCGACGGTTTGTGTGATTCCGATGCGTACTGGGTTTGGGATTAAGAATAAGACCCTGGAAGCGATGGCGGCTGGTATTCCGGTGGTCGCGAGCGATCGCGGTTTGGAGGGCTTGGCTGTTGATGGGCCGGAGATTCCCCAGCGGGCCCTACGAGCCAATACCTTAGAAGATTATGTGGTGAATATTAGTCGTTTGTTTGAAAATCCTGCTTTAAGAAAAAAACTATCCCGTAATGGCCGAGATTTGATTGAACAGGAGTACACTTGGGAACAGGCAGGTATGCGCTATGAACAAGCGTTGATTGCTTCTACCCAAGGTTAATCTAAATCATTAGAGGGTCTGATTTATTCCCACTGAAAAGCTATGAATGAGGATACAGGAAGCGTATTTTCTGAAACTAACCCTAGACGGCCTTCTTCCCTACAGGCCCTTTTTGGCCTGATCGTTTTGACCTTGGGATTCTCTAGTGTAATGGCTGGAGTTTGGGTGGCCTTAAAATTGATGGTTAATCCAGATGCTCTGATTTGGGTCAATCAATATTTACCAAAAACTACTCAGTTAGGAGAAACGAATCGTCGGTCTCTACAAACCTTAGATGAAATTGAAGAAAAACTGATTCAATCGGGTTATACTCCTGGCTATCCCTTGCAGATGAAGGTGGGCCCCTATGAGGATATGATGCTACCGATTTTTGCCCATCGCCAAGGGTGTCAACCGGATGCCCCAGGATCGCCGCCTTGTCGGTATATCGATCAGTTAAGGGTTTATCGCCGGATTAGCGATCCGGAGCCGTTTGAGCGGGAGAAACCGATGTATCAGTTTATTAATCAACTGGAGATCGAATCGCTAACTGAGGGCTTTGTCCTCAAGCCTTTGAACTTAACAATGGAAACGTCCAATGAATTCCTACCACTAACGGGTTTAAAGTGGAGTAATAGCGCTTTGGTTAATGGTGAGTCGGCCCAGTGGGTGCATCTAACGGGCACTATTACTCGGGAAGGAAAAGAGATTCTCTATGGTCAGACGATTTATTACAATCCCAAAACCACTTATGTTGCTTCGTTTGCCAGTTGGACAAGTCCTGCCCATGAGTTGCCAGTATGGTCGAAGCATCCGAAGTGGCCAAAACAGCCGTTTTTGACGGTGAATCAAACGGTGGGTTTGGAACCGCAGTTTAAGATGTATCAACTGCAACCGAGGACATTTTTACCTGCACCCGTGGAATTGCAACCGGTTTCTCTGGATCGGATGTTGTTGAAAGGTTCTGAGTATACAGAGGCGATGCAGTTGGCTAAAAGTGGCTTATGGACTCCGGCAAAGCAACGGTTGCATGGCTTATGGAATTTACCGGGATGGTCAGTGGATATTCAAGGTCAATGGGAGTTGATTAACCGTCATACCCAATTGAGTGCCCACAATGCTCGGCAATCTTGGGCTTCTCCGAGTCAACAGATCTTGACTCGAATGATCGATGGGCGCTGGGATGAGGCGTTGCAGATTTATGAGGCTTCCGAGAACCGGGAAGAAATGAATCGCTTGTTGGCGACGGATACGGGGGTATTATGGAATCGGATTAAGGGGGCGATCGCGGTTGAACCCAATCACAAGGGGGTCCTGACTTGGGGGGCCTTGCTGCGGGCAGCTCAGGATGGACCGGAAGGGGCGATCGCTTGGCTCAAACAACAAGGAGTTGAGGAGGATTGGGAGATTTTTGATGAAAGCATTTGTGACGGGGGGAACGGGTTTTGTGGGGGCGAATTTGGTGCGATCGCTCCTGGACAAGAATTATCACGTTCGGGCCCTAGTGCGTCCCCAAAGTAGTTGGGATAATCTGGATGGACTCAATATTGAAAGGGTGGTAGGCGATTTTCATGCCCCCAATTTAAGTCAGCAAATGGCTGGATGTCAGGTCTTGTTTCATTGTGGAGCGCATTATTCCCTATGGCAAAGGGATGCTAAAGCACTCTATTACGATAATGTGGTGGGGACGCAAAAGATACTGGCGGCCGCTCGTGAGGTAGGAATTGAGCGCACGGTTTATACCAGTTCTGTGGCTGCTATTGGCGTGGGAAATGGGCAAAAACCTGTAGACGAAACCCACCAAAGTCCCTTGAATGAACTGATTGGAGAGTATAAAAAATCTAAATATCTGGCGGAACAGGAAGCCCACAAAGCCGTTAAACTGGGGCAAGATATTGTGATTGTTAATCCCAGTACGCCTATCGGCCCCTGGGATCGAAAACCAACCCCCACTGGGGATATTATGGTCCGTTTTCTGCGTGGGAAAATGCCGGCTTATGTGGATACGGGATTGAATTTTATCGATGTGCGAGATGTGGCTGAGGGTCATATTCTGGCACTCGACAAAGGGAAAAGGGGCGATCGCTATATCCTCGGAAATCAAAACCTGACGCTCAAAACATTCCTCGAATATCTGGCAGAAATTACCGGAATCCCTGCACCCACGCAAACCGTCCCCCTATGGCTTCCTCTGACAGTTGCTTGGATAGATGAAATCCTGCTCGCACCTCTCGGTAAATCGCCCTCGGTTCCCCTGGATGGAGTGCGGATGTCCCAACATTCCATGTACTATGATGCGTCTAAAGCTGTCCGGGAATTAGGTTTACCCCAATCCAATATTAAGGGTGCAATTAAGGAGGCGGTAGAATGGTTTCAATAATTAACAATTAACAATTAAAAATGAAACAGCCCTACCTTAGATCAAGTCCAGCTAATCAGTTATAAATAAGTCATTGCGAAGGTCACGAAGCGGAGTGAAGCAATCTAGATCATCTCGGAGGGATCATCATGGTTACAACAGTAGAAAAACGCAAAGTTATTAGCTTAGAAGAGTTTTTGGCACAGCCAGAAACCAAGCCTGCCAGTGAATATTTCAATGGGGAAGTGAGTCAAAAAATGATGCCACAAGGAAAACATAGTATTTTACAGGTTGAACTTGCCTCTGCAATTAATCAACAGGCGAAACCTAATAAGTTAGCTTATGCTTTGACAGAGTTGAGATGTACATTTGCTGGGCGTTCTATTGTGCCGGATATCGCCGTGATTCGTTGGGAAAATTTGCCCAGAGATGAGGAGGGAGAAATGGCCAATCATTTCGATCGCCATCCGGATTGGATCGTTGAGATTTTGTCACCGGATCAACCGATGGCATTAGTGATGGAAAAAATTCTGTTTTGTCTCCAAAATAGCACAGAATTGGGTTGGCTCATTGATCCTAAAACCCAATCGATTACTGTATTTCAATCGGGTTTGCCCAAAATTTATCGAGTCGCTCATGGGGATACAGAACCGTTACCAATGTTGACGGGTTTAGAAGAATGGACGTTATCCGTAAACGATATTTTCGGGTGGTTAAAAGTTTAGAGTTATTTAATCGGCGCTTGGAGATTGACGGAGATCGTTGTCATCCGGCCAAAACTTATCATCTAACACTTGTTCAATCGCATAAGGACAGTCCACGGGAAAAATACTCAAAGGCAATTGTGTCTCGTCACTCGCTTCCTGTCGTGCCCGTGAATAAGCCGTTTGCAGTACTTCTGGGAGATACAGCGCTTTGCGCTGCTATGAGGGACAGTATTGAATCCTTAAAGCCATATACCACAACCCTATTCCCTAGCGCAAAGCGCTATAATTTTTCAAGCTGGGCGAATCTTCCAAAGCGTAGAGAATGCGGGTGCGATTTTGGGTGATGCTTTCTGCCCAACTGCCTGTGCGAAATTGGGACTGAAACTCCCATTTTAAAAGATGTATGAGTACAACCGTCAAATTGCTCTTGACGCTACGACGTTCGCTTTTTCCCATATCCTCAATTTCTGCAAGCAAATGCTCCCAGTCCACAGGGTTGTAATCGCGATCGCGCAGCAGTAGGAGTGAAAAATTTTTCGCCCCTACAGATGTATGTCAATTCGCAATGACTTTTATAATGAATTAGCCAAATATGATATTACTTCATCGTTGAAAGATCTAGGGCATCAAAGGATTGGAAAAATGCGAGTAGTTTACGGGCAATTTTGACCACACCACCGCTAACATTGGATTCAATATTCAGGGGAATCACCGGATCGTGGAGGGACAAACGCAAGAGAAACCATCCATCTTCTTCTGGAGCAGTGCAGGAAACTCGCACGCCTTCATAGTTATTGGGAACTACACTCCAGTTCGGTTGAGCGTTAGCAAAGGTTTGCAAGGCTTCAATCACCTGATTACCATAGGGTTTGAAGTCATCCAGGGCAAGTTTAATACGGAATTCCTGGCTTTCGACAGGTTCTTTGAGGTTAGTGATTAAATCATTGAGCGATCGCCCTTCTAATTTCGCTTTTGCCAATTCGATCGCCAGTTTACTGACTAAGTAAGCTCCATCATCAAGAAAATAGTTTTCTTTCATTGCTGCATGACCGGAGGTTTCAATAGCTAACCAAGATTCCTGACCTTCTGCGTTTAATCGTTGGGCTTCATTGATCACATTTTTATACCCACGCTTAAACCGATGATGAGTTCCCTTGAGGTCTTCGGTAATGAACTTCGCTAAACCATCAGAGGTAATGGAGTCCGTAACTATAGTCGATCCGGGATGTTCCCGCAACACAATAGCAGAAATGAGGGCAATGAGACGGTTGCGGTTCAGTTCTTTACCCGTCCCATCTACGGCTCCCCCGCGATCTACATCAGTATCAAAGATAATCCCCAAATCCGCTTGATTCTCCGTGACCGCTTTACAGATAGCATCCATTGCTTTGCCATTTTCGGGGTTCGGTACATGGTTAGGGAAATGGCCATCTGGGTCAAGAAATTGACTCCCTGTGGTGTCTGCACCCAAGGGTTGCAAGACTTGACTGACATAAAATCCCCCTGCACCATTACCGGCATCAACGACAATTTTGAGACCTTTCAGAGGTTGCTCAAAATTGGTGGGATGGTTCGTGCCTTCCCGGATTTTTTGCACCAGTTGACCGGCATAGACGCTCATAAAGTCTTTGGAGGTAATGATTCCGGGGGTAGGTGCGGGTGTAAAGTGGGTTTCGGAGGCAATGCTCAGAATCTGACTGATATTTTGTTTTTCTAATCCCCCTTTAGCCGTAAAAAATTTACACCCGTTGCGATTTGAGGGGAGATGGCTAGCTGTCAACATGATTGACCCATCGCACATAAACCCAGGGGTTACCGTACTCATGAATAGGGCAGGGGTCGAAGCCAGTCCGAAATCATACACTGTTGCACCCAGGGCGGCGATCGCTTCCATCATCGCATCGATCAATTCTGGCCCAGAAATACGGCTATCGCGTCCCAACCCTAGAGTTAATTCTGTAATCGGTTTTTCTAAAGTTTGACTGAGCCAAGTGCAAAAACTTTGACCAATTTTACGGCAAACGTCCGGCGTTAAATTAACCGGCTCATCGGGGATCGAGGGAAGTGCCACCCCTCGAATATCTGAGCCATTTTGTAATTTTTTCCAATTGATATCATTAACCATAGCTAGTAAGCATAGATAAAGCTAACTTTCAGAGTACCCTAAGTTTCGCTTTTTTCCTCTAAGCTTAAGATAATTTACCGATCTGCCCTAAGTTGACAAAAAACTGAACTCCATTAAACTATAATAAAGACGCTACACTGAGTGATTATGAAACAACTTGCTCTAGACTTGAATCCAAATCAAAATTTTGAATATCAATTATTTTTTAAGCCTGATTTTGAGGTGAAATCCTGTTTTGAGTCTAGTCTAGGTATTTTGTTTGAGCAAGACTGCTTGAGTATTTTGGAAAATATTGAAGATCGAGTGGCTGATGTTGTTTTTGCCGATCCTCCGTTCAATCTAGGCAAAAAATATGGTCAGAAATCTAATGATTTACGCTCTGATGATGAGTATTTATCTTGGTGTTTTTCCTGGATCAAAGAATGTTGTAGAGTTCTTAAGCCAGGAGGAAGCTTTTTTCTATATAACTTACCGAAGTGGAATATTATTTTAGGTAATACTTTGATGCAAAATGGGTTGGATTTCCGCCATTGGATTTCCGTAAATGTTAAATCCAGTATGCCCATTCCTGGTCGATTATATCCCAGCCATTATAGTTTGCTGTATTATTCTAAAGGTAAACCCAATGTCTTTCAGAAAATTAGAACGCCAATAGAAACCTGTCGCCATTGTGGTAAAGAAATTAAAGACTATGGGGGACATCGTAAATTTATGAATCCTCTAGGCGTGAATTTAACGGATGTTTGGAATGATATTCCTCCGGTGCGTCATTGGAAATTCAAGAGTCCCAAGAGAAAGACAAATCAGTTATCAACTAAGCTGTTGGAACGGGTAATACAAATGTCTAGCTTACCCGGAAATCTCATTATCGATCCGTTTGGTGGAAGTGGGACAACCTATGCTGTTTGTGAAGTAACGGGACGTAATTGGATAGGGATGGAAATTGAAAATTGTGATGTTATTGTTGAAAGATTGACTGAGCGGAATTTATGCTATCATGACAATAGAGATTATGTCGAAAGTTAAGCTTTAGCGCGTCCATCGGTTCCTTTAGGGATTCTGGGGACTTCGTAGCTGGTTCGATCGTGTTCGACTCCAAAAATAAGTAAACTCCCTTGATAACATGCTCCACAATTGCGCCAAAAATCAAAATACGGTTCGAGTTCTTCAAAGTTGCCAATGCGGTCAGTTAAATATTGGGCTAAATTGCGGCAAGGCACAACAACAAAACCAGCTATAATAGAACGCTTCTGAATTCCTAAGACAATTTTATTAATTGATCGGTGGCTTGAAGAAATGTTGCCGGTTTCCCATTCTACAGCTATAGCTTGTCCGGCTTGACTGAAAACAGCATCTACTTTACCCAGTTCTGGGCTGATTTCGTATTCAATCTGCCAATTCTGAGCTTTTAGGTATTCAATAAACTTGAACTTAATGGGTTTAACTCCATTACCTTGCCCTCGTTTTTTGCCACTTTCTGGATAGATAGTGAGTTGACCACTGTTTTCTGGCCATTCTACTTGTTGAATCGCCTCTTGAACTTGTTGTTTGCTTTGTTGATAGAAGGACTGTTGTTCAATATCTGGAAAACTGAGTAGTTGTTCACGTTTAATAATTTTCATGGTGTTTTGTGTGTTACGATCGCGACCAGAACAAAGGCAAAGGAGATGAGGAAAATGAGTCAAGTGTTTCTCACGTTAGGATCGCTATTCGCAGCGATCGCCGTTGCTGCCGGCGCTTTTGCCTCCCATGCACTCAAAGATCAACTGAGCGATCGCTCCCTGGAAATCTTTGAAACTGCCAGTAAGTACCAAATGTATCACGCTCTTGGCATTATCCTAGTTGCCCTATTGCTGAGTTTTATTCCTTCTGGAAATACCTGGATGGTGACAGCCGGATGGGCATTTGTCGCCGGGATTCTCCTGTTTTCCGGTAGCCTATATGCCCTCAGTGTCACTGGAATCAAGAGCCTGGGAGCCATTACCCCTTTGGGCGGTGTAGCTTTTTTAATCGGTTGGGGCTGTTTAGCTCTGTCTGCATGGATGAAAACGGCTGTTTAAACTGAAGACTAAATTATTTAAACGTTACTGATACTTCCCCCAAACCCTCATATCGCGCTCGAATCATCATTGCCTCCTTTACCGGAGTTAAAGGGGTAATGGTTCCTAAAGATAACAAATCTCCCGGCTTGAGCTGAATTCCAGCAGCATTCAAATCCTCTTTCAGCCATAATACGGCTTGTAAAGGATGCCCTAACAGTGCAGCACTGCTACCCTCGGATAGTTTCTCTCCTTCGCCATTTTCCATGACTACCGTAATGGAGCCTAAGCGCTTTTCCCATGCGGGAGTCGCCTCAAGTGCTACCGGTTCCCCCAAAACCCCTAACCTGGCTCCAGTATTGATAGCAACTAAGGCAGGGCCATTTAAGGGTACAGTGCGATCGTATATCAGATCGGCCAATTCAATAAAGGGAATAACAGCATCTAAACTCTCCAATACCTCTTGGGGAGTTCTAGCTTGATTGATCTTTGCATCTCTGACGCGCACGATCAAATCCGCTTCAAATACGCCACGAGTGCCAAAGTTGACGGGAACAGTTGCACCACTTGAGAGTAACATTTCTTTTAATAAAGTTCCCCGTAGAGGATGGGAAACCCCGAAGCGCTCCTGAGCCACAGGACTGGTTAAAGCGGCTTTATAGCCGACAATGGGCCCAAGTTGGGGAATGAGGGCTTGTACAAATTGTTGCTGAAATTGAGCAGCTTGTTCTAGAGTGCCATTGGGAGCGATCGCTGAAACTGGAGTACGATTGATATAATCTCTCACCAAGCGCTCTACAGAACTTGGCATCGAACGAACTTCAGCCCAGACACTGCCGGTGAAGAGTATGCCTCCAGAAAGTCCTATCAGTAGAGGTTTTTCTAATCTCCACATCATAATCGTCTCGTCCTACTCAAAAAAATGGATAAATCAAAGTGGCCGTGGCCTTATTATAATTCAGAAAATAAGGATAAGTCCCAAAGTCTAAAGGCTGCTGTTCCTACTGTTTTTTCTTGGAACTTTTTCATCAATCTATTCTGTTGATCGGAAGAAAAATGACATTTCCAATCCCCGTAAACTGACAGGTTTCATCCAGGGTCATAGTTCGTAATTCCTGTATATTTGTTAGTTATTGATAAATCATCCTAACCCTAAGAAAAAATATAACCTTGACATTCAGATGTATTTAAGCGTGAGATTAAAATTGATAGGCAACTTCCACCAAGCACTCAACATCGAATGGACTTGAGCCGAAATATTGCCTGTAGAGAGGATATCACAAGAGGCGATCGCCTCTTCCCCAAAAAATCCTGTCAGTAACAGTTTCCAGAATCTCCATACCATCATTATCTTGAGTCTCTGCGTTAGAGCTTCAATATCTCACCTTCTCCTAGCGAGCAACTACAGGAAAACCGCACAGGCACTAGAGCAACAACGCCCACGCACTCAACAAGCCGAGCAACTGGCAGCCTATCTCAAATCCCTCGGATTCAACCCAGACGAGATAAACCCTCTCGATGAACAGTGATGATCGTGAAGCACGATGTGGCACAATAAATGGGAAGCGCAAGAATAGGGTAGAGTTCAGAACATGACCAAGTTCGTATTTGTCACGGGGGGTGTAGTTTCCAGTATTGGTAAAGGAATTCTCGCCGCCAGTTTAGGACGACTGCTCAAATCACGGGATTATTCTGTTTCTATTCTCAAACTTGACCCCTATATTAATGTAGACCCCGGCACAATGAGTCCTTTTCAGCATGGGGAAGTCTTCGTTACCGAAGATGGAGCAGAAACTGACCTAGATTTGGGACACTACGAGCGCTTTACCGATACTTCCATGTCTCGCCTCAATAGTGTCACCCAAGGCTCTATCTATCAAGCCGTGATTAATAAAGAGCGTCGGGGAGACTACCATGGGGGAACAGTGCAAGTGATTCCCCACATTACCCATGAAATTAAAGAACGGATTCACCGGGTAGCTCGTAACTCTACCCCAGATGTGCTAATTACCGAAATTGGTGGAACCGTCGGTGATATTGAATCTCAACCCTTTTTAGAAGCAATTCGCCAATTCCGCAAAGATGTGGGACGCAATCAGGTGCTGTATATTCATGTTACCCTCGTGCCCTGGATTCCTTCGGCGGGAGAAATGAAGACGAAACCCACCCAGCACTCAGTGAAGGAATTGCGCTCGATTGGCATTCAACCTGATATTTTAGTCTGTCGGTGCGATCGCCCCCTACCCGACTCCCTAAAATCCAAAGTCTCTGAATTCTGTGATGTTCCCGTCGGATGTGTGATTCCCGCTCAAGATGTCAGTACCATCTACGAAGTACCCTTGAGAATGGAAGAGGAAGGATTAGCCACCCAAGTGATTGACTTACTGCGTTTAGAACAGCGTCCTCCCCAGCTCCAAAAATGGGAAAGCCTCGTCGAGTGTCTCTCTAATTCTACTCGCTCCCTAGAAGTGGCGATCGTCGGTAAATATGTCCGCCTCACCGATGCCTATCTTTCCGTCATTGAAGCCCTACGCCACGCCGCCATCACCATTAACTCCCATGTTAATATTCACTGGGTCAACTCTGAAGACTTAGAAAAAGACGGAGCCGAAACCCATCTCCAAGGCATCCATGGCTTAGTCGTTCCTGGAGGCTTTGGCATTCGCGGTGTAGATGGCAAAATTAAAGCCGTTGAATATGCCCGTTCCCATCAAATTCCCTTTCTGGGATTATGTTTAGGAATGCAATGTTCCGTGATTGAGTGGGCGCGAAATGTAGCCCAATTAAACCCTGCCCATAGTGCCGAATTTGAACCCCAAACGCCTAACCCCGTCATTAACCTATTACCAGAGCAAGAAGATGTGGTGGACTTAGGCGGAACCATGCGTTTAGGACTCTATCCTTGCCGCATATTGCCCAATACCTTAGCTGCCGAACTCTATGAAAAAGAAG
>NZ_CEZBFX010000033.1:20980-27514 GCF_982964205.1 Roseofilum sp.
CGCATATTGCCCAATACCTTAGCTGCCGAACTCTATGAAAAAGAAGTGATTTATGAACGCCATCGACATCGCTATGAATTTAATAATGCCTATCGCAATCTTTTCTTAGAGACTGGATATGCGATCAGTGGAACCTCTCCCGATGGACGGCTAGTAGAAATCATCGAATATCCCCAACATCCATTCTTTATTTCCTGTCAATTTCATCCTGAATTTCAATCTCGTCCTAGCCATCCCCATCCCCTATTTCAAGGGTTTATAAAAGCCGCCCAAAACTACACAGGAGAACCTTTAGAAAATTCAGAAGTACAGGAATATTCTACTCTTAAAACTCCACTTCCAGCTAATTTAGTATAAGCATCATCTGGAGGCAAACCGGTGGCATTCTGGGCTAAAATTCCATTTGAACGTCAAATTTATGTGATCGATTTAGACCGCATAGATACGTTTATCTGTGCCACGAATGGTAAAATTTCCTTTTGGTTACCCGATAGTCAAACACCCATTGTCCTGACTCCCCAAGGCGAATCTGAAAGTTACTTGAAAGTTCAAAAGTATATTCATCACTGTTTAGAGAATCGGAAGGATAGAAATTGGCTCAAGTTCCAGTATGAGCGTAATGACTATTTTATCAATTTGATTCAGATTAGTTTATTTGCCTATCATCCAGGGAATAAAAAGTTGACTTTTTGGCTACCCAATAGTCAGACAGAAATTGTCCTCAATCCAAAATTTCATGAGCAAGCCTATCATGAAGTCATTGAGTATATTCGACAACAAACCCATTATTCTTTGGATGATGAATAAGTAATAGACCTCTTGAAATCAGTGAGAACGAAATGAATCGTAATTCAGTCATCCTGTCTTCTTATACCTATTCCTTCTGAAAAGAAGTCTCTCAAACCTTAAGGTACTCAAGTAGAAGAGAAAAAGTTTTTCTCCCCTACAGCATTTTTCCGTCTATTGAGAGGCGTTCTTTATCTTTTCTTAAATTTTAATCAGACAAGACTAGGTTATTATAGTATGCTAAAAACTGTTTCAGCATAGATCGAGAAATTATGGCAAATTCAACCCATCATCAAATTGTAATTGTTGGCGGAGGTTCCGCAGGAATTACAGTAGCAGCCCAGCTCTTAAATGCAAACTCTAATTTAGATGTGGCGATTATTGAACCGTCAGAAAAGCATTATTATCAACCCGCTTGGACATTAGTCGGTGGTGGAGCATTTGCCGCAGAAGATACGGTCAAGCCAGAAAAAGAGTGTATTCCGGAAAAAGCAACTTGGATTAAAGCCTATTGCCAGGAATTTCAGCCCGATCGAAATCAAGTGGTTACCCAGGATGGAGGAGTGATTTCTTATGATTATTTGGTGGTTTGTCCTGGGCTACAAATCCATTGGGATTGGGTGGAAGGGTTACCCGAAACATTAGGAAAAAATGGAGTTTGTAGTAATTATGACTTTGAGCAAGCTCCCAAAACTTGGGAAATGATTCGCAATTTTAAGGGTGGAACCGCGATTTTTACTTATCCAGGTACGGCAATTAAATGCCCCGGTGCGCCCCAAAAGATTATGTATTTAGCCGATGAAGCATTCCGGAAAAATGGGCTTCGCGATCGCTCTAAGATTATGTATTGTACGGCAACTGGTGGGATTTTTGGCGTTCCTGCCTATGCCAAACCGTTGATGGAAATTGTTAAGCGCAAAGATATTGAGATGAGGGTTAAATATAACCTGAAAGCCATTAAAACCGATCCCAAAGAGGCAATTTTTGAGGTGACGACAGATGAGGGTGTGGAGTTGGTGAGTATTCCTTTCGATCTGCTCCATGTCAGTCCACCAATGAGCGCTCCAGATTTTGTCAAGAATAGTTCTTTAGCAGGTACGGAAGGAGCGGCTAAAGGTTGGATTGATGTGGATAAGTTTACCCTCCAGCATAATCGCTATCCTAATGTGTTTGGCCTCGGTGATTCCTCGTCTCTGCCTACGTCGAAAACGGCTGCTGCTGTGCGTTCCGAAGCACCTGTACTGGTGCAAAACTTGTTGGCTCTGATGGAGTCTAAATCCCTGAATAATCAGTATGATGGTTATGCCTGTTGTCCCTTAGTGACGGGATATGGCAAAGTGATTTTTGCTGAGTTTGATTATGATAAAAATCCAAGTCCTACGTTTCCCCTCGAGCCGACGGAAGAACGTTATAGCATGTGGTTGCTCAAGCGCTACGGTTTGCCGTTCCTGTACTGGAATCGTATGCTCAAAGGTAGGAATTTTGAGCGATCGCTACTAAAAAAATAGGTCACTTACTCTTTTTTACTGGAAGACAAGGGGCTGGGTGCCCCTTGTTTCATAACAAATAGTTGAGAATTAGGGAGTTAATTACTGCGATCGGCCCAGATCTGAGCTGAATTTGCATTCTCACCATAAGTAACAACCCGCTCCTGAGCCGCTCCATAGTTTTCACTATCCTCTGGCACTTGAGCCATTAAATCCCGTGCTTGCTGCCATTGACTGGAGACTTCTGCCCACTCAGCACGGGTACTAGCCGTTTGCGCCAGTTCAGCAGCACTTATCGCTAGGTTAATTCCCTCTCTCCACGGATTGGTCGAAGCTGGGGGAACTGATGCTGGATTTGCAGGTGTGGCTTCCGGTTCTGTCGTTTCTGGTGGGCTTTCTATGGCTGTCTCAGGAACTGCTGTCTCAGGAGCAATTTCCGGTGCAGTCGCAGGCAGAAGGGGAGCTGGAGCCGGACGTAGGAAAAACCACCAAACTGCCGCACCAATGAGAGCGACAATAGGGATTGCTAACAAAGGCAAGAACTTCTTCGCCCCTGATTTCTTCTGTTCTCCAGATTCATCAAGCTCTGAATCCAAAGGTTCCGCACCATCGAGATCGTTACCGTTATAGGAATTTAAATCTTCATCCGGATCGTCAAGGGCAAAATTGGGTAGCTCTTCCTCATCCTCTTTCCCTTGCAACAAGTCAATCGTGTCGCTCCAACTCGGCTTTTTCGATCCAATTTGGCGGCCGTAGATTTGTAGGGTTGGGAACGAGTCAATACCCATATTGAGGATTTCATCATGAACGATCGCCACATATTCTTCCTGTTCGGGTATGTTTTCCCCTTCTAGGAGGATATGTAAACAGCCTTCTTTAACCAGTGCTTTGGCGGTAACCCCTTGGGGTTGTAAGACACTGTTGAGAGCATCGGTGATCTCTGCTGGATTCGGTTGTGCCATGGCGCTGAGTACCCTGAACCGGATGAATTTGGACAAGGAGGGGTGAGACAGACAATGGCGACTCAGGTTAGGTCTTCAATCCCTGGCCCATTACTATCTCGCGTCAATAGTAGCAGAGTTTGAGACTCTGTGGGAGTTTTTTGGCTTACAGGGTATTGATATTTTATTCGAGATCTTGTGTTACAAGAGGCCATTAGATCAATATCATACTGAATATAACTGCGATTTACTTAAGGAAAGAAATTCTAGAAATAGCGGCTAAACAGGGTTTCGTTGACTACTTATTCCCAGCATACTAGGGATAAATCGCGCGATCGCCCAAAGCGCTATATTAGAATCAAACATCAAGCCCACACTATAAATTCTATGCCTAAATTAACTATCAAAGACTTAGAATATCTCCAAACCCAGCATCCCAACTATCGGATGGAATTAGTTCAAGGAGAAATTATCTTTATGAGTCTTTCCGGATTAGAATCAGATGAAGTGGCTGCTGCTATTGTTGCTGAATTATCCCATTGGGTGAGACCGCGAAAATTAGGGCGAGTCATTGCCTCTAGTGGTGGATTTTGTTTACCCAATGCTGACGGAGATGTTCGCGCACCCGATGCTTCTTTTATCCTGGCTCAACGTTTACCTCGCACCACTGACAGTTATGCTGAATTAGTGCCCGATCTAATGTTTGAAGTGAAGTCCAGAACCGATAGTCTCATCAAATTGCGCCAGAAAATCAAAGAATTTATAGTATTAGGAACTCAGGTGGGAGTATTGGTCGATCCGAGAACTCGTACAATGGAAGTTTATCGACTCAATCAAGACCCGATAACGTTATGTGATGGGGATATTTTTACCGTTCCTGCATTACTCCCTGGATGGGAATTACCTGTAGTAGAAATCTGGGCCCCGGAATTTGATTAAAGACATCGATCGCAAAGCTGCACAATGGAAAGCTGGAGAGGAATAGCTGAAGTTTATCGTGTTGTTCTAGCGATCGCGATCGCACCCTGCCCCAAGGATAACCCTCCGTCATTGCAGGGAACTTGTGCTTGAGATAAACAGGTATACCCTTTTGCTTCTAGTTTAGCCGTCAGTTCTTCGAGTAGAATCCGATTTTGGAAGCATCCTCCAGAGAGAGCAATGTGTTGAATGGACAGTCCATCCGATTGACAGTTATGGATTAATTGTTGTACTAACTGTATCATTCCTTGGATTAAGCCTCGGTGAAATCGAGTTGCCATCCGAGAGACACTTGCGCCTTGGTTCAAGTCTTCCAATAAAGAAAACCACATGGGGCTAGGGTCGAGATAGAGAAGTTTATGAGTTAAATTAATATCAAAAGGATAAGCAAAATCATCATCAGATTCTGAGAGTAAATGGCGATCGACTGCCATTTCTAACTCGATCGCCCCTTGACCTTCAAATAGGGCGCGATCGCGACATAAGCCGATCGCCGCCGATACCGCGTCAAACAACCGCCCCGTCGAACTTGCCAGGGGTGCGTTGAGTCGTTTTTGCAGCATTTGCTCAAAGAGAGCGATTGGTTTATTCTGGAAATAGTCAAATAATTCCAGATGACCGAATTTTTCAATTAACATCTGCCAATCAAAGGCCGTTTTTAAGTGAGCATAGGTGTTGCGCCAAGGTTCGAGAATAGCTTTTGTGCCGCCAATCATCGCCACCGGTTTTAAGGTAGCTAACCGTTGATAGCCTCGATAATCTGCGAGTAGAAACTCTCCCCCCCAAATCGTACCCTCTTCGCCAAAACCTAAGCCATCTAGGGCAATGCCTAAAATGGGAGAATGGTCTAAAGGAATGCCATTTTCAACGAAGCAACTGGCAATATGGGCATGGTGGTGTTGAACTTGAATTAAGGGTAACTGATGAGTTTGGGCCTGTTCTTGAGCCAGTTTGGTCGAGAGATATTCGGGATGGAGATCGGCGACTAAAATTTGCGGTTGATGATCGTAAAGTTGGCGAAAAAGTTTGAGGTTTTTCTGATAATCTACGTAGGTAATCGGGTTTTCTAAATCGCCTTGATGTTGGGATAAAATGGCTTGATTATTTTGGATAAGACAAAAGGTGGATTTGAGTTCTCCGCCATAAGCTAAGATGCTTGAGTGGCGATCGCATCCTGGCGGCAGGGCGATCTCTCCCGGAACGTAACCCCGACTGCGACGCAATAAACGAGGCTTTCCTCTCATTATCCGCACCACGGAATCATCTATGCGATTGGCGATATCTCGGTTATGAAATAATACAGTATCCGCTAATCCGATCAGTTTCTCCCTAGCTTCTGTATTGCTGATTAACTGAGGTTCGTGGGATAAATTGGCGCTGGTCATCACCAGGGGATAATCCAGAGTTTCAAGTAGTAGAAGATGCAATGGAGTATAGGGAAGCATAAAACCGAGTGTTGTTACTCCAGGGGCGATCGCCTCCGGTAAACGCTCCCCTCCGTCAGCATTCAACAGCACAATGGGAGCCGCAGGACTCGTAAGCGCCTCTTCTTCGGCTCGACTCACCCGACAATAGCGACGAATAACCCTAATATCCCGCGCCATCAATGCAAAGGGCTTACCAAATCGTCGTTTACGTTCGCGCAAGCGGTTTACAACGTCTTCATTCGTCGCATCGCAGGCTAAATGAAATCCCCCTAACCCCCGAATGGCAAGAATTTTGCCTTGTTCAATCCGGGAAATCGTCTGTTGGATCTCTTTTCCCGGTTCCCCAACCCTATCTTTATCCGTGAGGGACTCTAGCCAAACTTTCGGTCCGCAAATGGGACAGGCGATCGGTTGGGCATGGAAGCGGCGATCGCCCGGATCGTCGTATTCCTGTTGACATTGGGGACATAACGGAAAATTCGCCATCGTTGTTGAGGGGCGATCGTAGGGAACCCCTTGAATAATCGAAAGCCTTGGCCCACAATGGGTACAGTTCGTAAACGGATAGCGATAGCGCCGCTCTGAAGGCGTATAAATTTCTGCCACACAAGCAGAACAAGTCGCTGTATCAGGGGCAATTTGAGTCTGGGTTTTGCCCCCCACACTCTCGACAATAGCAAATTCCTTAAACTCAATAGCTTGCTCTTGTTCTTGGATTTCAATCGTCTCTATCTGCGACAGGGGAGGCGCTTGGGACTCTAACCGTTGCCGAAATTCGGATAGTGCTTCCGGTTCTCCACTCACCTGAATGCGTACCCCTTGCCCATCATTGCACACCTGGCCAACTAGCCCAAGCTCATAGGCTAAATGCCAAACATGGGGCCGAAATCCTACCCCCTGAACCCGCCCTCGGAC
>NZ_CEZBFX010000033.1:27614-43364 GCF_982964205.1 Roseofilum sp.
CTTCAAAGCGGGTTTGAGAGAATTCGGCGTACCCAAATCCACTGAGCAGCCGAGGATCTCTTCTAGATAATGCTTGAGACCCAGAAATGTAAATAACCCAACTGGGCACTCAAATTCGACTAGCAAATCTACATCGCTATCTGGATGCGCCATATCTCTGGCAACTGACCCAAATAAAAACAACATTTTCACGCTGAATTGCTGTAATTGTTCGCGATGTTCTGATAAATTATCTAGAACGGCTTGCTTGCTTAACATTTTCCCATTACCCATTACCACACGAAGCGCTATATCCATAGAAATCAATCCGATAATCGGTGATTTTAACCCCAGTTTGCGCTTCAATTTGATCGATTAACTCTGGCGGTAGCTCGACGTGAATATCCAGAATTTTGCCATTATCTAAGCAATTAATGTGAGAATGGGGGTCACTAATATGACCGTAGAGCCGGCCATCGGCGCGATCGACACATTCAATGATGCCTTGGGAAGAAAGGGCTTCGAGATTCTGATACACTGAGGTATGACCGATCGCTCTTCCTTGCTGATTCAGTAGGTCATAAATTTCCCGTGCTGAAAGATGCTCTTGTTCCTGCCAGAGTAATTCTAGGATAAACCGCCGTTGACGACTCAGACGCATTCCCAGATCTTGACAGCGATGAATGGCATCTTCTAAAGAGCGGATCGGTTCTAAGGTGTTCGGTTCGTTGCTCATGTTCAATAATATGGGTTCTCCTGAAGAATAAACAGCATTAGGATTAGCTCGTCAGGGTAAAGTGCGATCGCTTTCGCGAAACGGAGTTTTATTACGTCAGCAATGGCTTGCATTATCGCTCTCCACTTGTCCTCGTCTTCCCCGTTAAAGTAAACTCATTACCACTTTAACTCAGAATTCCCTAGCCTGTCTTCGAGTGGAACAGTCGATTGAGGTGAATCGAGTCAGTAACAGGGGAGTCGAAACCCTAGAATCAGGGGGGAGTTGAGTACAATTTATTAAGGCGATCGCTATCCAATTGACTATAATGACCTATTGGATTTCTGATTCTGATGAAATCCAGTCTGCTTTTTATTTTCAAGTCTTTTATCCTGTACTGAGGAAATTGGTGTTTTTTATTGCATGATTAAATCTCATGATAAAAATCTGTGTTACTGGTCCATCTATGTTGAACACACCATTTACATCAAAGAAGGGAGTTGATTTTTTTGAGGGTAATCAGATCCAGTTTGTTGAAGCCAAAAAATCCGATTTAATTATCAGTGGAACCTGCAATAAGATCTTGGATGTTGCACTAAAGTTTGGCTCTACTAAACAGTATTTAATTTGGACTCAAGAACCTCGGTTTAGCAAGAATTTTAGTCAGGAAATTTCATCTCCTTTCCTGCCCAAAATAAATGTAATGAATGTCTACACAGGGATTTTCAGTGATAACTATTACTATCTCCCCTGCCTATCAGAAGAGCCAAGATTAGTCATAAAAAGAACAGGATTTGAAAACAAAAAAATAGTTTCGCTAATGACTTATCAGGCAGGGAAAAGATGGAGGCTGATTCATCAAGGTGCTGACATAGATTTATGTAACTTGAGAACTGAAATAGCACTTAAAGGTCATAATATTGGTTTATTAGATATTTATGGTAAGGGTTGGCCCAATGGGATTTCTGTTGGACAATCTAGAGGAAAGTTTTGGAGATCGAGAAAAATTGAAATACTAAAAAAATATAGCTTTAACTTGTGTTTTGAAAATACAAATTGGCCCTATTATTGTACTGAGAAAATATGGGATTCTATCCAGGGTGGATGTCTGCCAATTTACTATGGAGATGGCAATAAAATTTATGAAGACTTCCCAGAAAATAGCTTTTTGGACTACTTTAAATTTAGGAATCCAGATTTATTGTTTGATTATATCCAGGACATCAGAGAGGCCGAATTTGAAGAACGCATGCTCCTTTGCGTTGATGCATTAAGAAATGCTCTGAATCGTAAACAGGAGGAGCAGCCGTACCAAAAGGTTCTTGATAGAACTTTGCTTAGAATTCGTACGATACTGGGCTGGCAAGCTTAAAATCGGGGGGATTTGTGTGCCATAAGTTACAACAGTCGATCCCGACAAGCCACCATAAAATAGCTGGCAATTTCTTAGGTACAATCTACCTTGTTGCCGCAGTGTTAAAATAAATCTATTCGATCGCCAGTTAAAGAGTCAATCTCGTGACCGTTAGTCAAAATCTAGAAATCCTCAAACAGAGCCAATCTATCCTACACAATGGTAAAACCACCCTCGATACAGCTCTAGAGTTATTTGATGCCCTAGAACCGGTTAGCTTAGAATTTATGTTCGGTCGATGGCAAGGTTCTCAATTGCATACCGATCACCCCATGGATGGCTTATTAGAAGCCTCCAATTGGTATGGAAAAGAATTCATTAATGCTGAAACGGTACACCCTTTGCTATTTTTAGATGCCCAGGGACAAATTATTAAAGTTGCACCCAATGTTAGAGCTATGGAATGGATTGGCAAAATGCCGAAGATGAATCTAGCTATGCTCAAGCCTTTATTGGGTTGCACAAATTCTCTACTCAAAACAGAAAAAAGTCAAGCCCGATTACGGATGATGGAATACCGAAATAAACTCAGCGCGACGATGATCTATGATTATTTGCCGATCAATGATTCCTTTAGAAAAATTGACGGTAAAACTGTTTTAGGAGTGATGGATTTTAAGAGTTTGCCCCGACCTTTCTTTTTTATTCTCAAGCGGTCTGCTCAAAAATAATCTCTTCTCTAAATCGCCATGATTAATGACAATCCAGAATTAAAAACCATGTCTATTGAAATTAAATTGAGTGCTAAAGCCATTCAAACCTTAGATCTTGCCCCAGCTCAGGAGGCGATCGCTCCCCTATTAGCGGAAAGTCAGTTATCTGCCTACGAACAACAACTCAAATTTAACATTGAATATCCCTGCGAAGATACTGATCCCAGGGAACTCTCAGAAATTCCCGAAATTCGCCTCTGGTTTATCCGTTTAGATACCGTCTATCCTTGGCTGCCCTTCCTATTGGACTGGAAAGGAGGAGAGCTAGCCCGTTATACCGCCATGCTCATTCCCCATCAATTCCATCGCACTGATGGTATTCAATTCAACCCGGAAGCCCTGGAAATTTTTGTCATGTGTAAAACTTTTGTCTTAATGAACTGGATGCAACAGCAAGGAATTGAGGCGCGATCGCGCCTCAAAGCCATGACCCAAATGCTAGGCTACGAATTAGATGATGGTTTCTTTGACCTGATTATGAACCCTTAAAGTAAGTAATGAGGATTAAAACTGTCCCATATACCCTTGATAAATCCCGCCCCAGTTATCGGGATTTTGGGGATTAAAACCTAACCGACACCACTGTTTGCTCCAGTCTTCCCAATTCAGGCGGCGATCGCCATCAGAATAACCCCATAGCATCTCTTCCCTGATCCGTTTATGTTCGAGATCGTTCGGATTTTGGGGATCTTCACACAGCCAAACAGCCAGAGCCTTAAATTCAGCAAACAATCGTTGTTGTTCGGCATTCAAACGGCGTTCCCACAATGCTTGAGAAGTTTTTGGCCCTACAACACCATCCACCTTCAATCCCTTAAACTCTTGAAAGCGAATAACCGATTTTTGGGTTTCGGGGCCAAAAATACCATCCACCTTGAGGCTCCCTCCCGGTTGAGGAGGGACTCCCCAGTTATTGAGTTGAATTTGAAGCTTACCAACGCGATCGCCTTGACTCCCCACTTTCAAAATAGAGGAGTGTTCCTGAATATAACAGCCCAAACCGCGATCGAGTAAGGCTTGTGTTTGAATCCCAACAATGCCATCGATCGCAATGTTCTGAGCAGCTTGTAAGGCTTTAACCGATTCTGTAGTAATGGGGCCATAATAGCCCGTACTGCGCGTACCCCTAGGAAAACATCCTACTGCTTTAAGTCGATCCTGAAGCTCCACAACCGCAGGGCCATAATCCCCCAACTGCCACACATAATTTCCTAGGGTGGGAGACATTTGACTCAAAAGAGAGATGACTAAGGCGATCGCCAAAAGCTGCTGAACATTAGCAATCTGATCGCCATTGAAATCATCCCAAACCAGAGCGTAATGGAGGTAGGCTAAACCATCCATAAACACCATACCTATTGAAAAACACCACCATTCTATAGTGTCTACGATCAATGCATTGAACAGGGAAGATCTGCTTACTCCCAACTCCCGACTTCCCTCAATGTATTAAACATCAGTTAACTCTCCACGAGAAATTCACCCTAGTGGAGGAAGTCACGGTATCAATTCATCATTAACCTGAAAAGACAAGAGGTGGATAGCTCATAACTCATGGATACCAAAATCATAACTCAGGGATACCCAATTAGCCGATACAGTTTGCTCAGTGGGGCGATTGTCCTAGTGTACTTCATTGTCGCCTATATAACGACAACAATGATGGGCTTAGGAGAAATTTCTCCAATTTGTCCAGCCGCAGGGATAGCCCTAGGGGTATTAGCGGTTTATGGTATCGAGCTTTGGCCAGGAGTGGGTCTAGGAAGTTTGGCTTATGCCCTCATTTTAGGCGCTTCCCCTGTAGTGGCGATCGCTGGGGCACTCAGTCATATCACGGGTGCGGCGATCGGCGTTTATTTATTAGGGTTATGTCGATGGAAACCCATGCTTCCGAAACTCAAACCCATACTTCAGTTAGTCTTTTGGGGAGCTACGATCGGTACGGGGATTATGGCATTCCTGGATACCGTTTTGAGTCTATGGTTACAGATACTCACTTCGCAAATGGCTTTAGAGCATCTGTGGAGAATGTGGTTGAATGAGAGTATGGGAGTTTTATTGATTACTCCAATTCTTGTCTATGGGATCAGCCGTTGGTCTTTGGGGAAAGAGTCAATTCAGATTAACACTCCTGAATATTGGATAGAAACCCCGATCGCGATCGTCCTTTTCTTCGTGGTTAGTAGCTTGATTTTTGGTCTCCCCGATATGGGGTGGATTAACGATCGGTGGATGCTGGATATAGCTGATGCGCCCTTAGAATATCTCTGTTTTCCATTTATCGTTTGGGCAGCCTTTCGCTATGGGGCGATCGGGATTTTTACCACCAGTCTCTCGATCGCAGTTGTGGCTTTAATGGGTTTGAGTCAAGAGCAAGGTCTATTGATCGTAAGGGCAGATACTAGGCAAGAAGCCATCTTCGGGTTTGAAATCTTGATCGGATCAATTCAGATCACAGCTTTGATCTTGGCTGCCAGTTTAACGGAACTTACGGTTAATGCCGAGCTACTGCGCCATAATCACGATCGCTTATCGGAAGATATTACCCTTAGAGAAGCTTCGATTATAGAGTTAGAAACCACCTTGGAGCAACAAAAGCAAACCTTACAGGAAAATCAGGAGGCCTTAAGCCGCTCCAATCAACTGAAAAATTGTTTTTTTCAAGCCATTGCCCATGATTTACGCACCACACTCATGGGAATGCTGATGCTCCATCAAAATTTACTCAAAAAACCGGGAGAAACCCTATCGGTGAGTCGATCGCTCCTGCAACGGCTCACTGAAGGAGGCGATCTCCAATTGCGTAAACTCAACACTCTGCTGGAAGTGGCTAATCTGGATTCTAACTTAAGAGCGATCGAGACTGAAGCCATTAATCTCACTCTCGTTTTAGAACAGGTACTAGAAGAACTGCAACCGGATTTTCAAGCCAATGAGGTTCGCCTAACGTATCATCGGCCAGAGAAATTACCCCTCGTTGATGCCGATCCTCAGCAGATGAAGCGTGTGTTTGAACATCTGCTCTCCAATGCCATCAAGCATAATCCCCCTGGAGTCGAGATCCAGATTCAGTTCCAAACTCAACCTAACCGTGAGGTTTGCTGTTCAGTGACCGATAATGGCGTTGGTATTACTGCCGAAAAGCTGCCCTATTTATTTTCCTTAGATCCTCAAGCTTCGGACTCTCACACCAGCCATCCCTTAACTGGCATTTCCCTGGGCCTATATCAATGCGATCGGATTCTAGCCACCCATGGTGGTCAGTTAGGTGTTGAAAGTTATCTAACTCAGGGGTCTCGTTTCTGGTTGTGCCTTCCTGAGTATCGCTCCTCCTCCCCTTCTGTAAATTTAAGCTAATTTTAAACCCAACGTTAACCCAATCAGATTACGATTGAAATGGGGTGAAACAGATACTATTTTGGTACAACTTAATGCAACCGTTATTTTAGCGGGTTGAATAAAAATGCGACCTGACCGTATCTTCATGACTGATCCCAATTGATCCCTCCCTAAAAGTAGTCATAGATGATCCCTTTTTAAGATAATGCAGCATTTGATTGCTTCAGGTAAACTAGATTCTTTGTCAGTGATTGCACAGTATGTTTTAGCTGTAGCTCAGGAGGCAGGGTTAGATCGTAAATCCTCTTATAAATTGAGATTAGCAGTTGATGAAATCGCTACTAATATTATTATTCATGGTTATGTAGAAGCAGGCATTAATGGGGATTTAGATATCCGAGCAGATATGACCGATCGAGAACTGATGGTCTCTATGGAAGATACAGGCGCTGTTTACGATCCCACAGAAGAAGAGGAACCCCCTCATTTATGTTTGTCAATCGAACAACGGCCCTGTGGGGGGTTAGGGGTTTACTTAGCCCTGCAAAGTGTAGATCGGTTTATCCATGAGCGCACTGGCTCGATCAACCGTAATGTGTTTATTGTCAAACGGCAAGAACACTCCTTAGATCCGCTCTAGACTCAGAATTGAGCTGATGTGACTTCCTCTCCACCGCCAACCCAAGAAACCCTAAAAGTGTGGCAATTAAAGATGCAAAAGGCAAAAAGGAATGGGTTTGGTGGTTGCTATGCCTAAAATTGATCCCTTCTGAATCCTGTCAAGGCTTTTCCAGTCTTGTTTAGAGAGATAATCGAGTATGGCCATTTGTCTGATGTGTCAATTCTTCTCTGAGCTTACCTTTGCTTCTACCAAACTCAGGTTAGACTAAGAGCCAAATGCGCTAAATGTCGAGTGTTCGGTTGTGAATCGGATGTAGAAGGGTTAACCTTTCTATTGACTACTCCCTTGAACCTGAATCCTCAAGCCTATGTCCTTTAGTCTACTCAAGCGACTGCGAAGAAACCATTATACCCAAGCCATTGGCCGACGCAGTGGCAAATCTTCGCGTTTGAATCAGTGGTTTAAATGGCTCTCCCCTGGATTGTTCGTTAAGCGCTGGATGGTGATTAGCGCTGGGGGAATGATTCTGGCAACTTTGGGGTTGGCGATTTGGACGAAGATGACCCCAGTTTTTTATTTGCTGAGATTAACGGAGGCAGTATTAAGCGGTTTGGCTCAGTTGGTTCCGAATACGATTAGCGGGCCGTTGGTCGTGATTGGGGGGATTCTACTGATTTTGTGGGGCCAGAGTCAAACCGTGAATTCTATTAGTCAGGTGCTAAGGCCTCCTGGGGATGAGGAGTTGGTGGATATGTTGATGAACCATCGTCGTCTGCATCGGGGGCCGAAAATTGTGGCGCTGGGAGGAGGAACAGGGTTATCGACGCTGTTGCGGGGGTTGAAGCTCTATAGCGCTAATATTACGGCGATTGTGACGGTGGCCGATGATGGAGGGTCTTCGGGACGGTTGCGACGGGAGTTGGGAGTGCAACCGCCTGGGGATATTCGCAATTGTTTGGCGGCTTTGGGGGATGAAGAGAAGTTGTTGACGGAGTTGTTTCAATATCGTTTTAAGACGGGGGATGGGTTAGCGGGTCATAGTTTTGGTAATTTATTTTTGACCGCCATGAGTGAGGTTACGGGGGATTTGGAGCAGGCGATCGCCGCGAGTTCTCATGTGTTAGCGGTACGCGGTCAGGTGTTACCAGCAACGTTGGAAGATGTGTATTTGTGGGCTGAGATGGAGGATGGCCGACGGATTGAGGGGGAATCTCGGATTCCAGAGGCAAGGGGAAAAATTGTTAAGATTGGTTGTGTTCCGGAGTCTCCGCCAGCTCTGCCCGCCGCGATCGCCGCGATTGAGGAAGCCGATTATATTATTGTGGGGCCAGGTAGTTTGTATACGAGCGTGATTCCCAATTTATTAGTACCAGAAATTGTGGAGGCGATCGCCAAAAAACGGGTTCCCCGGATCTATGTCTGCAATATTATGACGGAACCCGGAGAGACCGATAGCTATACTGTTTCCGATCATATTCGGGCGATCGATCGGGTGGTGAAACGGCGGATTTTTGATGCGGTTTTAGTGCATAAACGGCCCCCTTCTGAAGCGGCTCTAATGCGATATGCAAAGCAGCGTTCCCATCCGGTATTTTTGGATCGCGAAGATGTGGCACGGTTAGGATATCGGATGGTGATGAGTAATGTCATGGATGAGGACGCGATCGCTCACAAAGTCCGCCATGATTCCCATCAGTTGGCGAAAGTCTTGTTACGTTGGTATAGCCGCGTACGGGGCTTGTAAAAGAAATCCTAGGAACAATATAAACGACTTCAATCGATCTGAAAAATATTATTCATAAATTTTAAACCATGACTTATGCCCAAAAGATCGCCAATATTTTCCAAATGACGGATACAGTATGGGAACATCATACGAATCCCTGGAGTTTTTGGACACGCTACCTGAGTTTACCTCTATTAGTATTAGCCAGTTGGAGTCGTCTTTGGTTAGGTTGGGGCGCATTAATTCCCATTACCTTAGTTTTGTTTTGGATTTGGATTAATCCGCGCCTGTTTCCCAAACCAGAAAGTACCCAAAATTGGGCTTCAAAAGGCGTATTAGGAGAACGGGTTTGGCTCAATCAAAAGCAAGTCCCGATTCCCAGCCATCATCAACCCGTGTTGGCGTTTACGAATACAGTGAATGGGGTCGGTTTTGCGATCGCGCTCTGGGGTTTGATTACCTTAACACTTTGGCCGACTTTGCTGGGTTTATCTTGGACTATTTTGGCTAAAACCTGGTTTCTCGATCGCATGGTTTGGCTCTTTGAAGACATGAAAGACCATCCCCAATATCGCGATTGGTTGTATTGAACTCAAGCGTATTCGCAATCTTTCCTATGAAATGCCTGAACAATAAGATTCAAAGGAACTATTGTGTCAATTTTTTGATAAATTTCATCTCTCCTTGGAAGTCTCCATCCGATTCAACACCAACGGGAACCCAGCCCAGATGTAAATAAAAACCGTAGGCTCTGAAGTTGGGATTGTTACCTGTCAGCAACCAAATCTCTTCAATTTCCTGCAACCCTAACCAATCTTCAGCCGCTTGTATGAGGGCACGTCCAACTCCTCGATCTTCAAAAGCAGGGAGAACAAATAGGCCCAATATGGTTTTTTCTGTGGCATTGGCAATAGAGAAACCAATGGGTTGACTCTCAATCTCAGCAACCCATGCACAACTATCTGTTGCTAACATTTGGGCAACTGACTCTGGAGTAATCCCCAGTTGAGCAATCTCTTCACGGGATTGATAATTTTCAACGACACTGGTTCTAATCTCAAAGAGAGTTTCAATATCATCGTGTTGGGCAATTCGGAGTTTCATAATTAGTTGATTCGATTGAGATTGATACAATCATGATTGGGATATTTTTAAAATTTGTGTATTACAATTCATACTCAACCAAAGCCGCAATCGCTTAACGAGAGAGGTTCTAATTTTAAAGAGAGTCTCGATCTCATCGTGTTGGGCAATTCGCAGTATGAAACTGCGATCGAGGGAATAATTCAATATTCTGCATTTGCGATATTATTTCCTACAATAAGCTGAAGTTGGAATTCTCCGTGTCTGACTACTTCGGAGATTTGGACAAATTTTCGTCTGAGGCATCGCTTTCCTCTTCCCCATCTACTTAACACCCTATTGTCGCAAAAACTCAGCATCCCATTCCGGCAAAGAGGGATTAATACTCACGCTAGAAGCAATTTCAAATCCCGCAGGAGTAGTTAACCGGGGGCGGATTTGGCAATACCAGTGAACTTGAGGTTCTTCTGCCTTATAGCGAGCTGCGGTATTGATGATGTAGTTATAGTCTGGATCGTTGAGTTTTGCCGATAACCGCGTTAAAATACTTTGTAGGATAGCGGCGAAATCTGCTTTTTCTGTATCCGTCAGACTGCCAAAATCCGCCTCATGGTGTTTCGGGGCGATCGATATCTCAAACGGCACTTCAGCAGCAAAGGGTACAAACGCCAAAAATGAATTATTTTCCTCTAGTATCCGCGTCTGCTCCTTGTACTCAAACTTGAGAATATCACAGTACAAACACCGCCCCCAGTCATCATAATATCGTTGTGCTTCCTCCTCGCGCCAGCGTCGCTGTTGAGGTACAATACTCGTAATGATAATCTGGGAATGGGGATGGGATTGGGACGCACCTGCTCGTTGTCCGTGATTGCGGAAGATAATCCCCATCATGCTCTCATGTTCCCGCATTAGATCGATGTAGCGGTGATGATAGGTTTCTACAATCAGCTCCACTTCCGATCGCTCCATGGTAGGAATATCCTTATCATGATCTGGACTTTCGATAATTACCTCATGGCGACCATAACCTGGCATCGTGAGGTAAATCCCATGGGAAGCTCGCAGGGTATTGCCTTGAGTCGAAAGTGCCGGATAGCGATTGCCAACAACACGGGTTTGCCACCCAGAACCATTAGCTTTAGGCAGTTCTAGTAAAATGGGTTCCTCTTCATGAGTCCCTCCAGGACAAAAGGGGCAAGGAAGGGGAATCGGAGGAGCGATAGTGCAGGCTTGTCGCCAATCTTGGGGACGGTGCTTTCTCTTGGGAGCATAGATGACCCATTCCCTGGTGACCTTATTGAGTCGGATGTGGTTACCTTCAATATCTTGCACTTGAATCCCGCGTCATGTTTGTTAGATTTGCCTACCTTACTTTAACGCCTAATCCTGCACTGAAACCGGCGATCGCAAGATTCACCTTCTGGTCACCATGCTTTTACGACTGAAGAGGTTTGGTTTAAGACTTGAGCGATAACAGATTTTCAAGTGTGTTCAGCATCATTTTTGCCTCATCCTGGTGTTCAAGGATTGGAATTTTACGTTTTGTCAACATCTAGTACTGTAAAGCACCTGCGATTGCTTTTATGTTACAATGATATCCATGACATCCATGTATATTGCTAGTCTTTTTACACTCAGCAAAAAATACTCAAGGACTGTAAATTAATTTCAATACTACCCTAGATTTGTCCAATTTCACTCAGGGAACCCTCGCTTGACCTCCATATTTCACCCCATCTTTTAACCTTATTTTACCTCGACTGTTAACCATGAATACCCCATTCAATATTAGCTTGCGTCCCTCTCGACACTGGACGATCGCTCAAGAAGAATCCGTTTATTTCCCCACATCCATTCAAGCTCATGGTGTCTTATTAGTCTTAACTGAGCCAGATTTCACCCTCATACAAGTTAGTGAAAACACTGAGCATTTTTTAGGCTATCCTCCAGAATCTCTCCTCAATCAACCTTTGTCCGTATTATTAGACTCCTCCCAACTGAACCTGCTTCAAAATCATTTAGCATATCTGAGTGTTGATGCAAATAATCCACTTCAACTAAAAATTAAGGGCATGGGAGAGACTGGGTTTAGTGGTATGATTCATCATCAAGATAGTTGCCTGATTCTAGAATTAGAAAAAAGCAGCGATCGAGGTTTGAATCAGTCCCTTAGTTTTTATCATCTGACTAAAGAATGTGCCATCAAACTGAATACAGCTCAAACATTGGAAGAAGTCTGTGAAGTCGCGGCTGAAAATATTCGTAGAATCACGAATTTTGACCGAGTAATGCTTTACAAGTTTCATGAAGATCATCATGGCAGTGTGATTGCTGAATCTAAACGGGAAGATCTAGAGTCCTATTTAGGTTTACATTATCCCGATATTGATATTCCTGAAACTGTTAGAAATTCATTCCTCAAAGATCGATTGAGAATTATTTTTGATACCCGTACAGATGCCGTAAAAATGATCCCTGATATCAGTCTTTTAACTCGGAATAAACCTGATTTGAAAGGGTCATATTTAAGAAGTGTATCTCATTGTCATCTGCAATATTTGAAAAACATGGGCGTGCGCTCCTCAATGACGATTTCTTTAATTCAAGATCAAAAACTTTGGGGGTTAATTGCCTGCCATCATTATGATACTCCCATTTCCATCTCTTATGAACAAAGATTTACCTGTGAGTTTTTAGCCCAGTCCTTATCTTTGGAATTGGGGCATAAAGAATATGATGGCGATTATGAATACAAGCTCGATCTCAAAGATGTCCAATCCTGTTTATTGGAATCGATGTCTAATGCCGAAAATTATGTGGATGGATTGGTTGAAAATCAACAAAATCTCTTAGATTTAGTAGGAGCAACAGGGGTGGCAGTTGGCTTAGACGATCGCTGGATTTTGATTGGAGAAACTCCCGACAGCACCTATGTGCAAAAACTCATACAAAATCTCGGCTTCTATATGGGAGATGCCCGTTTTTTCCATACTGCTTGTTTGGCTAATATCGATCCTCAATCCACCGCCTATAAAGATGTGGCTAGTGGGATATTAGCAATTAAAATCACAGCGACTAAAGATAAATATTTGATTTGGTTTCGCCCAGAAATGGTGCAGACGGTCAATTGGGCAGGTAATCCAGAGGATTCCTTAAAAAACAGCAAAAAGAATGTTTTTCTTTGCCCTAGGCAATCTTTTGAGTTATGGAAAGAGACGGTAATTTTACAATCTTCTGCGTGGAAAAAATGTGAGATAGATGCAGCTTTAAGCCTGCAAAAGTCCATCATCAAAATTGTCTTAAAAAAAGCAGATGAACTTGCCAAAGTAAATGAAGCATTGAAAATATCAGAGGTAAGAGAAAAAGAAAGAGCCATGCAACTTGAACAAACGCTTCAGGAACTAAAACAGGCTCAAACCCACTTAATCCAAAATGAGAAAATGTCCAGTTTAGGGCAATTAGTCGCTGGAATTGCCCATGAGATTAATAATCCGGTTAATTTCATTTATGGTAATCTTTCCCATGCCGATAATTATATCCAAGATTTACTCTCGGTTCTTGAGCTTTATCAGGAGTTTTATCCTGCCCCCCCTGAAGAGCTAGAGGAAGAATGTGAAGCAGTAGATTTAGAATTTTTAGTTGAAGATTTACCTAAATTACTGAAGTCAATGCACATTGGAGCCGATCGCATTCGGGGTATTGTACGCTCATTACGCAATTTCTCTCGTCTTGATGAGAGTGAAGTGAAAGCGGTAGATATCCATGAAGGAATGGATAGCACGTTGTTGATCTTAAATAATCGACTTAAATCTAAATCCCATCGCCCAGAAATTAAAGTTCTGAAAGATTATAGCAATTTGCCTTTGCTCGAATGCTATCCCAGTCAGTTGAATCAGGTATTTATGAATTTAATTGCGAATGCCATTGATGCCTTAGAGGAAGCCAATCTAAAACAGAATTTGAGTTATGAGGCGTTAGAGGCTGATCCTAACCAAATTAAGATTTCAACTTCCCTATCTGCTTCCAAAGATACAGGCAAAGATTGGGTAGTGATTGAGATTGAAGATAATGCCTTAGGTATTCCGGAAGATTTGCACTCTCGGTTATTTGATCCATTTTTTACAACTAAACCGATCGGTAAGGGGACAGGAATTGGATTAGCCATTAGTTACCAGATTGTGGTGGAGAGGCATCAAGGAAAACTAACCTGCGCGTCTACGATGGGAGAGGGCACAACGTTCCGTATTGAAATCCCGGTAGAAAAATCAACAATCAACAATTAACAATTATTTTACCAATCATCTCTCTCTGGATCTAGGTCTTCAGACCAATCATCTTGCTGAGTAAGATTGGGGGGAAGGGGTTCGGGAACCTTGAGGGACGAAATGGGGGGAGTCCAAGAAGAGGATAGGGCTGTAGAATCGTTTTCTTCAGACGGTTCAGATGTGGCTTGGGTGAGGGGATGGACGACGCGATCGATCGCATCTTGAATGAAGGCTTTGACAAATTCATCCCGTTTGTTGAGTTTGAATTGACGTTGTACAACTTCTGTAATTCCACCGTCTCCCCAATCTTGATCTTGGCGGAAATATTCGATAAAGCTTTTACCGGCAATGCGGGTTAAATAGGCGGCGGTGACTCCTTGAATGGCTTTACCGATAATGAAGGTGGCGACGTTTAATTGTAGAGCAGTAGTCACTAATTTTAACGCTCCTTCCACGATACCTAAACTGGTTAGGGTTTTGGCTAATGAGAGGGCTAATTCTCGTCCCCGTTCCATGTTTAATTCGCAGCCATAGATCCGCCCTAATTCGATTACCATTTGAGCATTGACGGCTGCTGTCGCTAATAAATCGACCACGGGTAGGGGGGTTACGGCGATCGCCCCGGCACCGATCCATTGGAACTGTTCCACTGTCTTATCGGCTTGGCGCTTGCGCTGGGTATCCAAAATCCGCCGGGCATCGTCGCCTAGGGCACTGGCTTGCATCAAAATGTTATCGGCAACCAAATCTTCACCTTCGGCTCTGAGAACGGCGGCTAGGCGGCGGATTAGGGGTAAAATAACAGGGTCTGGAACCACTAAATCGCCGGAGGGTAAGACGGCAGCTTGGGGATTAGCGGCGATCGCCAACACGTCACTGCTGCTCATCAGCCTCTGTACCCGTTGTCGTAAGCGGCTGAGAATCCGCTCCTGGTCTTCATCTGTATACAAATCGGTCTTATTGAACACCAATAAAGAGCGCTTACCAATTTGGGCTAAGGCTTGCAGGGGTTCATATTCTGATTGACGCAAATCATTATCGACCACAAATAGCAGTAAATCGGCTTGAGTAGCTAACTGGCGAGCAATTTGGGCGCGATCGCTGCCTTCTTCCCCAATCTCCAGAATACCGGGGGTATCGGTAATCAGGATTTCCCGGTTTAATCCTCTTAAAGGTAAATGATAGGTTTGCCCCTCTTGAGTCGTTCCAATTGTCGGCTGCACTTGACCCACCATTTGTCCCAATAAGCCATTAATCACCGAAGTTTTACCCGATGAACCTGTGCCAAAGACAACGACGCGTACATTCCGACCTTGGAGACTCGATTCTATTTGCCGCGATCGCTCTAACAAGGCTTCCCGTGCCACCCGATCCTGAATCTTATCCATCTGTTGGCGTACTGCTTTCAGGGTTTCGGCGGCTGCCTCTTTTTTTTCTGTGGGAACCTTCACCACCCTTTGACTGCCGCTTTTAGAGGTTTTTCCCCCTTGAAACATCCAGGCATAATAGATGACACCAGCCAGCAACACCCCCAAAAGAGCAACGATTAACAATAAAACCACAGTTCCCAAGAGCGGGGACGTATAGGAAATTTGTAGGTAAAACCAGCGCAGGGCATCAATGAACCACAGCATTAGCCCTAAAACCAGCGTAATACCGACAATAAGAATCAGGAGGCGAGGCAGGGGCATTGGGGGAGTAGGCGAATGGGGAAATGGAGGAATGGGGAACAGTTCACCCCTGGTTAAGCAGAATAGAATTTAGAACATGGTATTACTTCCCTGTTCCTTGATAGGTTGACATACTCCCCGACCTGAAGGTACGGGGATTCTCCGCTCAAACAGCAATAGCAGTCTGGGACTGTCTGACATCGCCTAACGAATCAGTTGAT